>JBARPZ010000261.1:0-2341 GCA_049643445.1 Sedimentisphaerales bacterium | reverse complement strand
TATGGTATCGGCCGAGAGAAGCTTCCGTACTTTGTTCTTCCATTGGGCGAGCTGACGAAAGAACGTGTGCGTGAAATCGCCACCCAACAGTATCTAAAGGTCGCTGAAAAGGATGAAAGCATGGAATTGTGTTTTGCCGGTGAAGGCGATTATCGAACAGCCCTGACCGGTGAAAAAGCTAACCAGTCCGGTGATATTACAGATATGCAGGGCAATAAGATAGGTACGCATAAAGGCATATCAAATTATACTCTCGGCCAAAGACGGGGTATTGGTTTTGCGGGCGGTAAGCCGCTTTATGTAGGCAAAATAGATGCAGAGGCCAACACCATCGCATTGGGGGCCAGAGAAGAAATAAGTTCCCGCATTATAAAGGCAAACCAAATAAATATCCTTATTCCTGATGAACTAACCGCCGGCAAACGATTCTTTGGCAAGATTCGTTCGTATGGTGACCCCCGGCCCTGCAGGATTGTTGATGTGGGTGAGGAAACCATGACGGTTGAGTTCGATGAGCCTCAATTTGCACCGTGCCCCGGCCAAAAGCTCGTGCTCTATGACAGTGACGACAATATCATCGCCGGCGGCACAATAGTTTGAAACTCTAGTCAGCGTAACCAGCAGCATGTCAATATTTGGATAGGCTCTTAGCCTTCGACAGCGGCTTGATGCGGATGTTGCGATACCAGACGTTTGCGCCGTGGTCCTGGAAGCCGATGTGGCCTTCGCGTTTGAAATCCTTCAGGGCCGTGTTGAATTTGTTTTTCTTGCCATCCGGATTGGTGTTAGGCTGTGTCCATTGGTTCAGGTCCATATCGATAATCTGCTCGCCATTAAGAACTATGGTGATTTTGTTGTCGATGGCGGTAATCGTAACATGGTTGAACTGGCCATCTTTGGTCATTTCCTTGCTGGGAGCCAGGGCATCGTAGACCGCACCACAGCTATATTTGCTGGGATTATTAACGCGATTGTAAACCTGCATTTCAATACCGGTCTGCACACAGTCCCCTGGATTGTCGGTGCGGAAGAATATGCCGCTGTTGCCTTCGGTTTTGAATTCGAGGTCGAGGATGAAATCGCCGAAACGTTCCTTGGTCCAGATCATGCCGGCCCCGGGCTTTCGGACGAGCACGCGGTTTTCGGCTACCCATTTTTCAGAAGGCTTGCCGCCGTCGGCGCTTTGTAAGCCGGTGAGGTTCTTGCCGTTGAAGAGATTCCGCCATCCTGCACCTGAGTTCAGCAAAACATCGATGCGCGGGGTTTTGTGGTTGTATGGCTTTAGAAGAATGTCCAGGTCACCATCTCCATCCAGGTCGCCGAGCTTGCCTTCGTGGATACCCTGGCCCTGTGAGGCGACTGTTTCTTTGAAGTTTCCTTTACCATCGCCATACCAGATATAAATTTTGGCCTTGTCGCCGGCGCCGGGATTGCCCATCTCGCCGACAAAGATGTCAAGGTTGCCGTCGCCATTTATATCTCTTATTTCACAGGTATGGCCGTGTATGACATGACGGAGTTTGTGGGTTATCCATTTTTTGCCGTTCCATTCGTACCAGTTTGCATTGCCATCCATGTCGCCGGGGCTGAAGACGACTTCGGGTCGGCCTCCTTTTACCAGTTGGCCGGCGGCGCATTGTGTGAATTTCATATTATCATCAATGATGTTCTGCTCGTAATTGGTACCGGAGGTGTGCTTGAACCATCGGCCTCCACCGATGATATCAAGTTTGCCGTCCAGGTCGATATCGACGGGGATAGAGGGGAAGCCTTCCCGTTCTTGCCCGGATGACCAGGAGTATATTGCAGTTGAAGGCCAGGGCTGAGTGGCCTTTGGGTCTGCGGGGATTTCATAAAGAAGCAAGCTTTTTGCGCCCTGGTTCCATGAGAGGAACTCGGTGTCCCCATCTCCATCGAAATCTCCAAAGGCCTGGTCGTGATGCTTGCGAGCACCGGAGTTTTTGATGAAGCGTCTTGTCCAGGGCTTTTTGAAGTTGGGGTAAGGATTTTCCCACCACCAGATAGCGTTACCGCTGTAATCCTGGCCCAGGGCGATATCGAGGTCACCATCTTTATCGATATCAAAAAAGTCGCCGCCTGCCTCGGGATTTAGTTGGGTGTTGTCAATGACGAATTTGTCCCAGCCTTTACCGTTGTATTTGTACCACACGACCGACGGAGTTCGGGTACGTTCGCCGATGACAAAGTCATCAATGCCATCCCTGTCAATGTCGAGGATAAGACAGCAGGTCTGCTGCTTACCGTCGCTGGGAGCGGGCAAATCGCCGGTAGTGCTGCTTTTGCGTGTCCAGGTTACATCAGCGGCCATTGCGAGTGGGCC
>JBARPZ010000260.1:0-15036 GCA_049643445.1 Sedimentisphaerales bacterium | reverse complement strand
GGCGCTGATTTCGTTCCTGAGCGAATCACTTTGTCTTCCTTCCGGGATTACCGAATCTATCATCCCGCCGAATTCGGTGCCCTTATCAAAGACCGACACGGTGTGCCCTGCTTCCAGCAGCCCCGCCGCACAAGCCAGGCCGGCAGGTCCGGTGCCGATAACGGCTACATTTTTGCCGGTTGCCTTTTCCGGTATGACAAGTTTCGACCAGCCGTTCTTATTGGCCTGCTCGGCCAGGTACCTTTGTATAGCCGCAATAGGCAAAGCCCCGTCACCGATAAACTTCTGCAGGCAGCTCCCCTCACATTGCTGCTCGACCGGGCACAGCCACGCGCAGACCTCGGCAAATATATTCGCCTCTCTTAATACTTCGTAGGCGGCCTTATCTTTTCCATCCAGGAACAGGTTGATAAATTTCGGTATGTCAACGCCCGCGGGACACCCCAGCCTGCACGTCGGCTCTTGGCACTGCCGGCACTCTTTCGCGAGCCGTGCAAGGTTTTCCCTGTCGCTCATTCTCCCGTGCGCAAAGATCGGCCCGTAAACTTCATTATCGCGCACCACGCAGCCCGTCATCCCGCGGTCGCGCATTATCTGCGTACACGCGCTGCAGCCCACACAAACCTTTTCCGCAAACATCCGCCCCTTTGTAATAATATCTTTTGCGTAATCAGGATATGCAAACGCCATCCTCCCGACACCGACAATAGAAGCCAGCCCGTTCGCCTTGCTTGCCGCACCAACGTTCGCCACAAGCGTCCTCAGCCAGCTATAGCCCGTACCCACAACCGCAATGTCACCGAATTCTTTTTGGATTTCCCCCGCCAATTCGACAAGCCTGCTCACACCAGCCAGCGGATGTTCCGGCTCTTCATACCCGCCCACTATCGCCTCATTGAACGGCCTTCCAATATGCGGATTGTAATAGGGATTTGCCACAGTGATATTAATCAGCCGCGCCCCGCGCTCTCGCAAAAGGGCTATAAGCTTCTTCGGCTCGGTCAAATCCGGCTTGGTATAATCATCTTTATCGACACCCCATCCGTAAGGATAGGGAATTGCATCGTAAATACCCATCCGGGTTGTAATCGGCTTGTCTTCTCCGAGTTCCTTGCGAATTTTATCGATAACTTCGAGGAGAAATCGTGTACGATTTTCAAACGGGCCGCCATACTTACCTTCCCTGTTATGGCAGGCGAACAGCTCATTAATCAAATAGCCGTGACACGATTTAATATCGACCGCATCGAACCCGGCTTCGAACGCAATCCTTGCCGCCTCAACATAAGAGTCCTGAAGTTTATCGAGGTACTCATCCGTCACGATGGGCCAGTCGTCGGGAATTTTGCTTGTTGCATCAGGATTCGGCTCTTTCTGTGGCACCAGCGGATCGCGATAAGGGTCCCGCTGTGGGATCATCGGCCCTCCATCCCCACCCGGCCTGCTGTATCTGCCCGAATGAGTCAACTGTGCCACAATCACAGGTCTATGCCCCGGCCCCATACTCTCAGCCGCCACCTGACGCATCATCGCAATCAACGCGCCGAAGCTGTCTTTACTTTTTTCATTAAACCATAACTGCCTCGGATTTGCCCTTGCCTCACCGACGACCGCCGTCGCCTCGCCCCAGATCAATCCCGCCCCGCCGGCCGCGAATCTTTGGTATCGCCGCACAGTTAGCTTGCCCGGCCGGCCCTCCGAATCACCATCGCACCCTTCCATAGGATGCACCGCCAGCGAATTCGGAATAACCAGCCCTCCCGCCCGCACTTCTTCTTTTAGGATTGATACATCCTCTATCGCATCGAGCCGGACACCTAATCCCGATACCAACTGCTTCAAATCTTCAATTCCGCCTAACTTAAACTCCCACATCTTCCTGTCTCTTTTTGTAGTATTATCTACTCTCCCTCAACCAGCCAGATATTCCTGAACTCAATATTATGTTTATGGTCCTGAAGCTGAATGGGGCCTTTCGTTCGATGCCTGTTCTTCGGAATTGGCACGTTGTCGTGAATCTTCACGTTATTATGAACAACGGTGATTCGCGGCTGTTCTATTACCCTGCGCCCATCCAGCCGGGCCGCCCGGAAGCTGATATCATACGTTTGCCATGTTCCCGGTGGAAGACACGCATTCACTGTGGCGCGGGCCACGTTATAAAGTCCCCCGCAGTCGCCGGAAGTGTGCACGATCCCGAACGAATCCAGCACCTGCACTTCATACGCATCCAGCAAATACACCCCGCTGTTGGCCCGGCCTTGACCGCGTCCTTTCGGTTCCAGCGGCAGTTTGAATTCCACATGTAATTGCTTGATATCGCTAAACTGTTGATTGGTCTTGTTCGATCCCTTCCCGGCCGCGATTTGCATGCTGCCGTTATCCAGTGCTTTCCACTGTGTATTTGTCCAGCCGCTCATGTCCGGTTTGACCCCGGCTTCGTAAGGCAGCAAAATGACGGCGTTTGGCGGTGGTTTTGCGCCGGCACGGGGCGACTTGCTCTCGATTTTTTTCAACTCGAAGTGCACGCCGTATTGACCCTGGACGTTTAATTTCCCGTCCTTTATCTCGCCCTTCCAGTCGTAACCGCCCGCCCGGCCTGAGATAGTGACTTCCGACTCCGCCTTCTTTCCGTATATTTCGATAAAGGCGCCTTCCTGCGCCGGGTCTCCCGATCTTGCGTCGATAACAATGCGATAGTTGCCGTCTCCTTCAGCGACAACGTCAGCCGTTGCGTTCATCGTAAATTTATTGTCGGGATAGAACGTCCCCTTGTACTCACCCATAATTTCTTTTGCCCAGAGATTGTTCGACAGGCAGATGATCCCACCCAGACAAATCCATAATTTTAAGTTCAATGATCGAGCCATGATGTAATTCTCCTTTCTTGTTTGAGTTATTGTGACGACAAATATGAAACCTTCAACTGCGATTTCCCGTAAACAAATCCATATCACTGCCTCCCCTGCCCGCCCTGAGTTGCATCGAAGGGCCGAACGGGCCGAAGGGCTCAGCTACACCGCTGGGCCTCCAATAGAATATCATATCCCTCGAAAAATTCAAGCCTTCTGCCTGCTCCTCGAAGGTTTATCGTACAGAAAAGTCAAACGTCTGGAGGAAATGGCCGACGATGGCATAAATCGTTTAGCTCTACCACCTGTGAGCGGGATTGTCATATAGCGCCGAATCCATCTTGCCTATTGGACAAGTGCGGTCGTCGTTACCTTCCTGCGGCCCAACGGACAGCGCAGTGGACGAAGGTTTCAAGCCCATCGGTGTACTCCGGGTGTGGGCTTGAAGAGAAGACCCGTCCCTGTCCAAATCGGCCGACGACGATGGCTGGCGTACCCTTCATTACACCTTCAGGGGCACCGTTCTCGGCTATTTCCGTGCGGTAGATGGCTAACGGTTTGAAATCGGGGATGTTCGGGTCCTGCGCATCTGCCAGGAGGGGGCCATTGGCATAGCGGATGTCGACCAAACCACGCTTACCGCCCAGTAGGCGTCTCCCTTCTGCGGTCAGTTCAATCTTCACCTGGCCCTTGCCGCGCTTCCAGTGCTTACGGTCGATCACTTTTGCGTCGATAATTTTCAGCGACCATGTGTAATTGTTCGACGCCAGGTAGGACCCTGCGCAGAAGCCGACGTAGCCGCCGCCGCTCTTGACGAATTCGACTATAGCCTCGCGACCTTTATTTCCAATCGCACTTGCTTGTTTGGAGCCGCTGCCGCCCGGGACAATAAGAATATTGAACTGTTTCAGAGCGCCGTTCCGAATTTCAGCAGGACCTATCCTTCGTACGATGATATCAGCAAGTCCCTGCAGGTCCTTTTCAATTGCACGCGGTCCGTTGCTGCCGGCGCCGCCGGCATCGTAGAGTGCCGCTTGGATTGTGCTGTCGTTGTCACTGGGGCTGACAAGCACATCCACGCCATTCGATACCATCCGGAGGTCGGAAAGGAATTGGTGGACCATGATTCTGTGCTGCCGAGAACGCAGAGACAGCGGCTGCTCCTTGTAGGTGGTTTCAAGGATCATGGAGTTGACGCCCTGCCACTCAGAAGCCGCACGGGCGAGACTGCCGCCGGCCGGAGGACTCTTGAGCACGAACTTTTTCTCAGGCTCTTTGATTGTCTCGTTCAGGACATCGAGCATGCGACTGGTTGCTTTCTTCGCCCTGGTCGACCGCCCGGCAATAATGGAGTTGCCTACACTTTTCTTATTAACCTGCGTGAAGTCATAGCCCTCGTGCAGATCCAGCAGCCAATCGGGCCGATGAGAGGAAACCAGATTCCAAATGGCGATGCTGAGTGCGCACCTGGGCCTCTCGCCATCGGCCTTAGGAAAATTCCGGTTCAAATCGTTGCAATCCCGGGGTAAGTTGGGCATACGGCGTGTCCGGCGTTGAAGCGACGGCCTGTTGGCGCAAGGGACCACAATAAGTTCACCTCGCGTGATTTTCCAATGCCGAATCTGCTCGGCTGCGCGGCACCCGGCTGGCTCGCTGCCGTGGATGCCACCGAAAATCATCACGACAGGCCCCGGCTTTTCGCCTCCGACAACGTAGTATTCCGTCTCCCAGACGCTGCCCTTGGCGATGACACCGCACTGATGATCCTGTGCCGGTGAGGCGCTCTCGAAAACAATGAACGATACCAAAAGCAGCGCAGGCAGGACACGAAAAAAACTGCGTTTGTCTTCTCGAATCATTAGAATCCTATACGTAAACCTGTAATCGGTTGTCGTGAACGCATCGCAATGCAGACATTCATATTATAACCTCTTTTCGCTCATAACAGAAGCCTAAAGAGGCCCGGTAGAGTGCACCCCCCAAACCAAAAACTGAATCCGTACAAGCAGTGGAATTACATCCGCCGGATTGTGTTATTACATCTTATTATTTTATGGGATTCATTCGTTGTATGTTCATTATTGTATCCAGCAGTTTGGGATTCTCGGTAAACAACCGAAATTGCATCATTTTGAATATTGTCGTGAAATCTTTCCACTCCGACACAAATGATTCAGGCCCTGTTATAATCTCTTTTGCTTCTTCAATGCTCCCCTTTATGTATTCTGAAAATGATTTCGTAAGAAGCTCATTGGTAAGGGCCTCGATCACTTTCTTGAATTCACTTTTATCCAGCCACGTCCCTTTGCACTTTGGACAGTAATCAATTTCCACGCCTGTATCGGCGTAATCAACAGTAACTAAGCTCTGTTTGCATTGAGGACATGCCAGGTTCCTCGTCCGGGCCTCGGATTTGTCTTTATGTTTCCATATCTCAAAATCCATCCAGTTCAAATCAGGGTCCGCCGAATCCTTTGCCTTCCGCAGTTCGTCGTCTTCGAACCATGTCCCTTTACATTTATTACATTCATCAATCTCGACATCTTCGAGCATCTTGCTCTCCAGGTCAATATCACAGCATGGGCACTTCATACAAGCTCCTTTCCTTGTTCACTTTTTTGTCCTAAAATCAACCTCACCCGCTGCTTCGGTACAATTTTCATGTATATTATCTCATATCCCATTATCCCCGCCAACCTACCCTTATGCAATAGGAAAAAGGAAAATTCCGGAAAACTGCGTGTGCAACAAACCGCACACCCTAAGAGAATGCTTATTCAATCGTTTTCCGGTTCAACCAGGCGACAGACGTCTTTTCCGCAATTCTGACATTTACCTCGAAGAATCAGGGCTTTGCCCTTCATTTCTGCCGTTTTGAGAAGGATTGTTACAGAGCCGCAACATCTGCTGCAGAAAACATTGTCGAGAATTTTCTCCTGGGCCCATTCGGGTATTTTCTTCCACCGGCGTAAGGCTTGTGGTGTAAATGTATCTTCGGGTTGGATCGGTTTTATCATCTTTCTCCTTCAGCCATGTAGGGTGCGATATTTCGCACCACTCACAAGTATCCGGCATCGAGCTACAATTTCTCTTTCAAAAACTTTGCTGTATAGCTTTTTTTGTTTTTAATAATCTCCTCCGGCTTGCCTGCCGCAACGACCTGTCCCCCGGCGTCACCGCCCAGCGGACCAAGGTCGATTATATAGTCGGCCATCTTGATAACATCGAGATTATGCTCGATGACCACAACGGTATTACCCATATCGCACAATCGGGCCAATACATTTAGCAGGTTATGAATGTCGGCAAAGTGCAGCCCTGTGGTCGGCTCATCGAGCAGATACAGGGTATGTCCCGTAGCCGCCTTGCCTAATTCCGAGGAAAGTTTTACCCTCTGCGCCTCCCCGCCAGAAAGCGTCGTTGACGCCTGCCCTAATTGAATATAGCCAAGCCCGACATCGTTGAGCGTCCGCAGAATTCTTAAAATCGTCGGGAAATTCGCAAAGAAATCCAGCGCCTCTTTAATCCTCATATCCAGCACATCGGCGATATTCTTGCCTTTGTACGTAACTTGCAGAGTTTCGGGATTATATCTTTTGCCCCGGCAAGCCTGGCACGTCACATAAACATCGGGCAGAAAGTGCATCTCGATTTTCTTTGTGCCCTGTCCCCGGCACGCCTCGCATCGCCCGCCTTTAACGTTGAAGCTGAATCGCCCCGGCTTATAACCGCGAATCTTCGCCTCCCGTGTCAGGCTGAACAGCTTTCTTATCTCGTCGAACACGCCCGTATATGTCGCCGGATTGCTCCTCGGCGTCTTTCCGATAGGCGACTGGTTTATCTCTATGACCTTATCAATCTGCGAAGTGCCAAGAATGGTTTTGTGCTTGCCCGGCCTTTCACGCGAGTTATAAAGACGACGCTTGCAGGCAGGCAGCAAAATCTGGCTCACCAGAGAGCTCTTGCCCGACCCCGAAACACCCGTCACGCAGCAAAACACGCCGAGCGGGAATTTCACGTCGATATTTTTAAGATTGTTCTCCGCCGCCTCCTTGACTTCGATACATTTTCTCAGGTTGTATTTGCGCCGTTTGGCCGGCAGGGCAATCTTTTTCTTACCGCTCAGATACTCCCCCGTCAAAGACTCGGCACACCCGGCTATCTTCTTGAAGCTGCCCTGCACAACGACTTCCCCGCCCTGTGCCCCTGCCGCCGGGCCGATATCGATAATATGGTCCGCGCTTTTGATAATGTCCTCATCATGCTCGACCACTATTACGGTATTTCCAATCTGGCTCAGTCTCTGCAGTATGCCGAGCAGTCGGTTGTTGTCCCGCTTGTGCAGACCTATCGTCGGCTCATCGAGCACGTAACAGACCCCCACCAGACCGCTGCCCACCTGCGTAGCCAGGCGTATCCGCTGCGCCTCACCGCCAGAAAGCGTGCTGCTCTTGCGGTCCAGCGTTAAATATTCCAGCCCGACATCAACCATAAACTTCAGCCTCGCCTTGATCTCTTTTAACACCTGCACCGCAATCAGCGCCTTTTCCTTCTCTAATTCTAATTTCTTGAAAAATTTCTGCGCCTTTTCGATGGATAGCTCCGCTAATTGATTGATATTTTTCCCTCCAACCGTTACCGCAACGGCTTCCGGCCGAAGCCGGGCACCATTACAGCTCAGGCATCGCTGCTCCGAAAGATAGCTGTGCAGCCTGGTCTTGACGTACTCACTGGTGGTGTTTTCCCATCGCCGCCCAAGATTTGGGATGACCCCTTCGAACGAGAAACCATATTGTTTCTTGTCCGCCGGTGTCGTGCCGTGCATTAAAATCCTTTTTATTTCCGCCGGTATTTTCTCGAACGCTATCGACTTACGGATCCCCACCCTCTTGCAGAACCGTTTAATCAGCCTGTTATAGAAAATATTCATCCTCTTACCCCCCTTGCGCCAGGCATCGACGGCACCGTTATCCAGCGAGACGGTCTTGTCCGGTACAATCAGGTCCGGGTCGAATTCCAGAATTGTCCCCAGCCCGTCACAGCTTTTGCACGCACCGTATGGACTGTTAAAACTAAACAGCCGCGGCGACAGCTCTTCAAGGGATGCCTGCGGGTGCTTGGAACAGGCGAACTTTTCACTGTATATGACCTCTTTCCACGAGTTTACTTTTTTAGTTTTGCGTTTTTTGCCTGCCTTTTCCGGCTCCTGCACCAGAACCAGAAGCACACCGTCAGCCAATTTCAGCGCCGTCTCCACCGAATCAGCCAACCGAATACGGACCGAATCCTTAATTATCAACCTGTCGACGACCGCCGCGATATCATGCTTTTTATTTTTGTTCAAGGCGGGGACATTGCGTACGTCGTAAACGGCCCCATCGACGCGCACACGAACAAAGCCTTCACGTTGTATGCTGGCAAAAACGTCTTTATGCTCACCTTTTTTGCCGCGGACCAGCGGAGCGCAGACCTGGATTTTCGTACCCTCAGGACGGGCAAGGATTGACTCTACTATTTGTGAAGAGTGCTGGCTTGCAATCGCTTTACCGCATACCCAGCAGTGAGGCTGCCCCACACGCGCGAAAAGCAGCCTGAAATAATCATAGATTTCTGTGGTCGTGGCAACAGTCGAGCGAGGATTACTGCCGGCCTTTCGCTGCTCGATTGCAATCGTGGGAGGAAGACCCGTAATGTCAACAACCGCAGGCTTCTGCATTTGTTCGAGGAACTGGCGAGCATAGGTACTGAGAGATTCGACGTATTTTCTTCTGCCCTCGGCGTAAATCGTATCGAAGGCAAGCGAGCTTTTCCCAGACCCGCTTATACCCGTGATTACAACCAGCTTATCGCGAGGAATACTCACGTTGATATTCTTGAGGTTGTGCTCGGACGCACCCGTAATCTTAATAGCTTTTTCAACTGTCTTGGCCATCTTACTCTCTTATTTATATAAGCGGTATTGCTGAGAAAAATCCGTCAATAATCCAAACTAATTATTGTAACAGAAAGCTGCAACAAGGTAAAATGTTTTAATCTCACAATTTGGTATTTGTGCGTGAGGCCGAAACCATAAAACTATGCAGGTAAGGGATTTACATAGCTGGAATATGCCTTATTCAAAGGCTGCCCAGCTGCAAAAACGCCTCGCCGGTAAAGTTCGGGTTGTCCCGTTAAAAAAACACCCAAAGCTAATCGCCGGTATCGACTGTGCTTTCAGCAAAGACGGCAAAAAAATCATTGCTGCTGTTGTAGTGCTAAAGACCCCGGACTTTGCTCCTGTAGAAACCGCATCTGCCTTACGGAAAGTGACCTTTCCCTACATCCCGGGCCTGCTTTCGTTTCGCGAGGCCCCGGTCTGCATCGCCGCTGTCGAAAAGCTCAAAACCAGGCCGGATTTATTTATCATTGATGGCCAGGGCATCGCCCATCCCCGCCGGTTGGGACTGGCCGCGCATCTGGGACTGTTTTTCGATAAACCCACCATCGGCTGCGCAAAAAGCAGGCTAACCGGTTTCTTTGAAGAACCGCCTACTGAAAAAGGCGCATACAGTTTCTTGAGGGACAAAGAAAGCACAAAGCGCAAAGACGGCAGCGAGTCAAGAGCGATGAGTGACGAAATCATCGGCGCCGTAGTGAGAACTCGCACCAATGTAAAGCCCCTTTTTGTTTCCGTGGGCAACAAGTGTCTGCTGAAAGATGCGATTAAAATCACGCTTAGGTGTACAACCAAGTATCGTTTGCCTGAGCCTACCCGCCTTGCCCATCAACTGGTCAGCAAGCTGAGATTGAAAGCCTGACCGGCACCCGGCACGCACCCCTATTTCTCTGTTATGACCTTCGCCGATTTTATCACGACCGGCTCTACAGGTACATCGTCCATACCCTTCTGAATCGTGGTATCCACCGCTGCGATTGTATCTGTCGCCTCCACACCTTCGATAACCTTGCCGAAGACCGCGTACCCGGGATTGTTATTGTCGACATAATTTAGAAAGTCGTTGTCTGCATGATTGATAAAAAACTGGGCCGTTGCGCTGTCGGGGTCATTGGTTCGGGCCATCGCCGTTGTGCCTCTCTCGTTTCTCAATCCGTTGCTCGCTTCGTTGACAATCGGCGCATGCGTTTCTTTCTTTGTCATCTCCGCTGTGAACCCGCCGCCCTGTATCATAAAGTCCGGTATCACCCGGTGAAATATGGTCCCATCATAAAATCCTTCCTCCACGTACTGAAGAAAGTTCTTTGCCGTAACAGGTGCAGCCTCTTCATTAAGCTCGATAACCATGTCCCCCATACTCGTTTCCAGTTTCACCTTCTTCGGCCCAATATCCATGTCCTTCGTCTCCTTACTTGCCTTGCTGCTGCAACCGGTCATCCAGGCCGCATTAATCAATTTGATTTGTCATCTACTATTTTTTCTTTCCATTTGTGTTTTTTTACTGACGCCAGGATTTTCTGGGCACATTGCAGCGCAGCCAGACCTTCTTCAGCACTGACCTCAGGTCGAAGATGCTTGTCCGCAACGGCCCCCAGAAAAGCCTCCTGTTGTAGACGGACAGGCTCCTTATCATCTATAGCAAGATGCTCTATGTGCAATAAGTCCGGCCAGTTTACTGTCGTAAGGTTAAAATCACCGCGTTCCTTTTGCTCTTGTATCCACTTGACAACGTTAATATTTGGATCAGCCTTAATGATCATCCCGCTTTTCTTAAGATAATCCAGGCTCAAATATGCCTGCCGGCTGAACATACGCACCTTTCTTTCTGTTCTGAGAGCCAGTCGGGACGCCGTGATATTTGCAATACAGCCGTTCTCGAACACGATTCTGGCGTTACATATGTCCTCCTTATCATCGGCAATGACGCCGACCCCTACGGCGTCCACTTTCTTAATCTTACTTGCCGCAAGAGACAAAATAATATCTATATCGTGTATCATCACGTCCAGAACAACTCCGATGTCGGTCGAGCGGAATGGATAGGGACTGATGCGGTTGGCCTCGATAAACTTCGGCTCGATGTCCAGACGCTTCATCGCCTGAACAACAGGATTGCAACGCTCACTGTGACCTACTGCCACCACGCTGTTGTGCTTTCTTGCAAGCCCAACTATCTTTTTGCCTTCGCGGACATTGGCCGCAAGGGGCTTTTCAATCAGCACAGCAATCTTGTTTTTGATAAATGTTTTCGCTAACTTCAGGTGTGTGACCGTCGGAGTCGCTATCGTTACTGCATCAACCTTATCCAGTATCTCCGAGCAATCCGTAAAGGCCGAACATCCATATTGATTGGCCATCTGCTTTGCCTTCTCGCCGTCTATATCAACCACCGCAACAAGCTCGCTTTGCTCAAGCTGCCCATAGACCTTCGCGTGTATCGCCCCCATCTTACCTACACCTACAACTGCCGTACGTATCTTGCCCACGGATTATTTCCTTGTTCCCCGACCCCGCCCCGGGGGACGAATTCACGTCTCTTTCAGTCTCTAAACTTCTCTCGGTATCTGCCGTACTGATGCTCGCTGCTTTTGATTATCATATCGACCATGGCACGAACATTCTCATCCAGGCCGTCCTCCTGTGCCAGTGCCTTTGCGTTCTCCAGAAGCGCATCATCATTGCGGTAAAGCCTCTTGTACGCCTCGAATATTTTCTCCTGTTGCTCTTCACTGAGACCGCCCCGGTCAAGGCCGCGCTTATTAACACCGCGAATTCTCGCAGGATAGTGACCGCTCACAATCAGAAAGGGCGGAATATCGCGAGTAATACCTGCAAGTCCCGCTGCGTAGCACCATTTGCCAACAGTTACAAACTGGTGCATACCTGCAAGACCGCTAAACCATGCCCCCGTCTCAATCTTGCAATGACCGCCTATCTGAACAGAATTACTCATAACAATATTATCTTCAAGCTGGCAGTCGTGTCCGATGTGAACACCGATCATAAACAGATTATCGTTGCCGACTCTCGTAAGTTCACCAGCCTTGGAGCTCAGATGGATTGTCGTCTGCTCACGAAAGACGTTTCTATCGCCTATCTGAAGTTTGCCTATCTCAACCTCCGGGCTCAGACCAAGTATTTGGGGCCTGCCACCAATCACACAATTGGCAAGAAAGTGATTGTTTTCACCGATCTTGACGTTTTTGTAAATCACGGCATTAGCGTCAATGACTGTGCCTGCGCCAATTGAAACCCCGTTGTCTATAAAGCAATTGGGCCCGATTGTAACGCCTTCACCTAACTGCGCCTCCTTTGATACCACTGCACTCGGATGTACTTTAATCATATTTTGTTTTCACCTAAAACTCAAAATTCAACATTAACGTTATACTTTCTCTTCGTCCACGAGCATAAATTTAATTTGGGCTTCAGCGGCTATCGAATCACCTACCATCGCCCTGCAACGGCACTGTGCCGTTCTTTTCCGAAGACGAACAGTCTCGGCCATAAGGATAAGCTGGTCGCCGGGCACAACGGGTTTACGCAGTTTTACACCATCCATGCTCAGAAGCACCGCTAACTTGCCTGTGTGTTCAAGTCGCTGAGCAAATAATAAGCCGGATACCTGCGCCATTGCTTCTACGATAAGAACGCCGGGCATAATGGGAGTACCCGGAAAGTGACCCTGGAAAAATTGCTCGTTGAAGCTTACATTTTTTATCCCTTTGATTCGAGTATCGCCTTCTATTTCGACTATTTTATCCACCAGCAAAAACGGATATCTATGTGGCAGAATCTTGGCAATCTGCTTAATATTCAAAAGTGCGTCAGTCCCGAACTTTTGCATTCGCTCTCGCTGTTCAGCCGCTTCATACAATTTTTTTACAAGACGCTGGTTCAGAGAATGCCCGCTCTTATAGGCCACAATCCTGCCACAAAGCCCTCGACCGACCAACGCAAGATCGCCAATTAAATCAGCAATCTTATGCCTGACACATTCGTTAGGAAATCTGTAACTGTTCTTAATGGGTCCGTCTGAGTTGACAACCAGAATATCACGGGGACCAAGGTGTGTTCCCATTCCGCGGGCTTGAAATTGCTTCGCCTCAGCTTCAAGCAAAAAAGTTCGGGCAGGGGCCAGATTCTTCTCAAAATTCTCTGAAGTAAGCCGACAGCTAAAAATCTGTCTGCCGATGGCAGTGTGACCGGCGTAATCAAGGTCGTAAGTGATATTTAATCCGTCATCCGCGTATGGCAGGGCGTATATCGACGCGTCACCAGCCGTAATGCTGATTGCCTCGCTGATGACAAACTCTTTACGCTTCTGGGACTGCTCAACCAGCCCGGTGCGTTTTAGAACCTTGAAATACTCAGCACAACTGCAATCCGGAGCCGGCAGCTCTGGGCCGTCAACCTCTATGACCAGATTATCAATTGTTAACGCATTGACGGCAGCCAAACAATGCTCGATAGTTTCTATACTGACACGGCCCTTCTTTATCGTTGTGCGACGACTTCGCTCAGCAAGATTACTGGCAACAGCACTAATCCGTACTGCCTCTGGGACATCAGTCCGCACGAAAACCACTCCGGAATCCGCAGGAGCAGGGCGAAAAACAACCTTTGCTTCCTTGCCCCCGAACATACCGCGACCGGAAAGCCTGCTTTCACCTTTAATCGTCTTTTGCAGCTTCAAGTCTTTCCACCCTCTTGCATAGTTGCTTTAATTGCTTAACAAGCTTCGGCAATCGCTTCGTCAGGCCGACTATCTGGAATGCATCCTTACTGTTAATTGCCGGCGAGCCGACAACACGTTCACCACTCCCTATATCGTTCATAACGCCGGACTGGGCGCCAACTATTACACCATCTCCAATTTCTATATTGTCAGTAAGGCCAACCTGCCCGGCTAAGACAACACCGTCGCCGAGCTTGCAACTGCCCGATATACCCACCAGTCCTGCTATCAGACAGTTTTTGCCAATGACTACATTATGACCAATTTGCACAAGGTTATCTATTTTTGTCCCTGCTCCAATTATGGTATTTCCGAACTTAGCCCTGTCAATACAGCAGTTAGCTCCTATTTCGACAAAGTCTTCAATCACTACCCCGCCATTGTGCGGAATTAGTTTATGGCTGCCATCGATAAGTGAATAACCAAAACCGGTTGAGCCTATCGTAGTGTTTGCCTGAATCACCACGTTATTGCCTAAATGACAGTTGTGGTAAACAACAACATTGCTGTCGAGACGGCAATCTTTGCCGACCGTCGAATTCTCTCCTATTTTGCATCCGCTACCGATTACGCTGTTTAGCCCGATTTCAGCCCCATCCTCAATTACTGCACACGCCCCGATTGCAGCACTGTTGGCTATCTTGGCGCTGTCGGCGACCTTCGCACTTGGGTCAATACCTTCGGTCACAGGTTTCAAATTGGGCGCTAAAATATTCAATGCCTCTATTAGGGCCGCGTTGACATTTTTAACAATCAATTGGGGTTTGTCCAAATCCTCGATTCGCATGCTGGTGATGACCGCACCCGCAAGTGACTGCTTAACTGCCGATATATGCCTCCCACCTGCGGCCGCTCCAAAATGAACTGGATTTTCTTTGGAGCCCCTGATGAAAGCAACTTCGTTCTCGCCCGCTGTCTCTATCGAACCAACGGCGCTTATCTGACCGGATCCGTCACCCACCAGCTCGGCTCCCAGCCGCTCAGCCAATTGTGAAACCGCCAATTTCATGGAAATTCCTTTTACCGTCAATTTTACTTCACTCCTCCATATTCACTGCCCTATAATCTCACATTTCCCGGATAAACACTTAAAAAACATAATTTTCTCCCTACTACATCGATTATCTTGCCAAAATCACCTTGAACGGTCAAGAAATTTCTTTTACGGGCCGGTTTTACCGAAAATTTGCATGAATACACATTTTTCATACCCCGCCCTTCTTCCAATACCTGCTTTTGCACAGACCGTCACCGCCCGCACTTTCATAAATCCGGGTTTTTCAGCAATTTCAAACATCATCACGACCCAATTGGAACAGGTTTCAAACGACTGATACGCTCAAGGTTCTCATCGAACACCGATTTCGATACGAGAAGGCTAGGGTGTGCAAAATTCGTTTTTGCACACGCGGAAAAACTCACGTGCCCCGAGGGGGAGGGTGTGCACTGCACACCGAAAAGCTCAGTCCCTGTCATTTCGACCGAAGTCCGCTGAAGGCGGACGGAGTGGA
>JBARPZ010000259.1:0-13563 GCA_049643445.1 Sedimentisphaerales bacterium | reverse complement strand
CGTTTTGCTCCACTCGAGAAGCCTGGCAGGACATGCTTCAGCGCGAGCCGCGAGGGCTTGAGTGGGGACCCGATGTGTATCAACAACTTAACGCCCCATCCGCATTGCAAGCCCGCCCCCCCTCACTCGGCAATACTGAGATATACAAATTCAGGATAGGCAACGAACCGCAAACATCACGCACGGATGCCCCTGATTCGGCGCTGGTGATGATTGCCATTGGAGATGAAACAGACCATCTGATGCACACCAGCCTGAAGCAATTCAGCACCGGGTATAAAAAAACTGCGGCGATTATCATCGGCCCGGCAACTGCTGCTGCGAAAACAGATATACTGTTTCAGTTTCCGTGCGAGCTGGGCAATTCACCGCTGCAATTGTGGCACCATCTTGCTGTTAAACTGATTCTGAATACCGTTTCTACCGCAACCATGGTTAGGATGGGCCGGGTTGTAGGCAATGCGATGATTTGGTTATCACCAAGCAACAAGAAACTGATAGACCGGGGCTCACGCCTGATTTCCCAACTGACAGGATGCAGCTACGAGGAAGCGTGCATAGAGCTGCATAAAACATTGGAAGATGTGGAATTGCGTTCACAACAAGCCGAAGAGGTCCCATCCCCTGTTGCCTTGGCCATCGAACACATCGGCCTTAAAGGCGAAAAAACCTGATGCACCAAACTGGCTATCGATATCCCAGAATTTCAGTTTGGGTACATAAGATATTTATTTCTGACTTGCAGAAACGACTTCAGCTCGGCCTGCCAGCTCTCTCTTAGTTTTTCTAACGACGACCGATTTGTAATAGCTTCTCGAATAGCCGAGCTGCCGCACAACCGGTCGAAGTGACTGGTTTTCCACTGGAAGTCATTCGGATACATTTGATAAATCTTATTCACAATCATAACACCGCTGAAGTACGGCTCAAGCAAGTCTCTATCGGTTACGATAATCTTAACACCTTTACATTGTTGACCCTTGTACTTGGAGCTGACTGGTGTAAAAGAAGCTGGTCTAAATCGCATGCCGGGTAAGTTCAATCCGTTCAGCTCAGCAGTTAGACGCCCCGAATCAATCCAGGGTGCGCCGAATTGTATGAAGGGTTGAGGCGTTCCTCTGCCTTCTGAAACGTTGGTTCCCTCCAGAAGACATAAGCCGGGATAGACAGCAGCTGTTTCCAGGCTGACCATATTCGGTGACGGCTTTATAAATTTTAGTCCCGTCCGGTCGTACCACATACCCCTGCGCCAGCCCTTCATTGGAATAACTTCCAGGTCGGCCTTTACACCGCCTTTTAGCCAGTTCTGTTCATTAAACATTCGAGCCAATTCTCCGGCTGTCATGCCGTGTCTTACAGGAACCGGATACAGACCAACAAAAGTTGCAAACTGAGGTTTGAGGATATTACCTTCGACCTGAAGACCATTTATAGGATTCGGGCGGTCTAGAACGACGAAATTCTTACCGTTCTCCGCTGCGGCTTCCATCGCCAAAGACATTGTATAAATATAAGTATAAAACCTTGCCCCGATATCCTGTATGTCAAAAACAAGTACATCGATGTTTTCCAGCATTTGGCGCGTGGGCTTAAGCGTCTTGCCATACAAACTGTAAACAGGAATTTGGTAGTTGGGCTCGGTCATACTTTCAATTCGCCTTCCGTCCTCTTCTACGCCGTAGATTCCGTGTTCAGGACTAAAAAACGCGGCCACTTTTACATTGTCCATCTTCCCGAATACATCCATTATGTATTGTCCACTTCTGTTATAAGCGGTGTGGTTGGTTATGATACCGACACGTTTGCCATCGAACAAATGCCTGTATGAGTTGATATTATCTAAACCCGTTTTCACCGAGGCCTCGCAACCTGAAACCAACACTACTAAAATCAATATTGTGGACGCTTTTGTTAATCGCATCTTTCGGCTTTTATTATGAAGCACGATTCTTTTGCCCTATCAGTTCTTATTATACGTTGGAATTACCCAAAAACAACCTGTCATTGAAAACAAATTTCATGTGCAACAAAACGCAGGACAATAATTGAAGGGACAGAACAGGCCGTCTGTGATAGAATACGCCTTTATGTAGTGTTTTCCGGAAAGAGAAAAAAATATGAAATCAATAAGAACGAACACAATATTACTCGCATTACTGCTCTTGACGGTAACAGGCTGTCAGTTAGTCGAGAAAAGATCCTACAAGCCGGACCTTAGCGGGATTGATCGTGTAGTCGAAGAAGAGGTTGAAAAAGGCAATATCCCCGGAGCGGTGGTTCTCGTAGGACAAGGAGATAAAGTTCTTTACTTCAAGGCCTTCGGCCATGAAGTAAATGAACCATTCGAAGAACAAATGTCAAAAAACACCATCTTTGACCTGGCTTCGCTGACCAAACCGGTCGCCACGGCTACGTCCATAATGATTCTGGCCGACCGGGGAAAGATAGACCCGTCTGATTATGCAGGCAAATTCCTTCCTGCTTTTGCCTGCAATGGTAAAGAAGAAGTACGAATTAGCCATCTATTAACTCATACTTCCGGCTTGCCAGCTTATACAAATGCAGACTCACTAAAGAATGCTTTTGGAACTCCCTGCCCCGATAAAGTGATAGAGAAAATTTGCAACATGAAAGCGATGAGCAAGCCCGGAGAAGAATTTCGTTATAGCTGTCTTGGATACATTACACTGGCCAGAATTGTAGAAATAGTCAGCGCCGAAAATATTGCTGATTTCTCCAGGGAAAATGTCTTTGTGCCGCTGAGAATGAAACGAACCACCTATAACCCGCCGGCATCCTGGGAAAAAGATATTGCGGCCACGCAGATTGTAGACGAACAATTACTTCGAGGCACGGTCCACGACCCTCTGGCGCAACTGATGGGGGGAATATCCGGCAATGCCGGGCTTTTCTCTACGACCTATGATTTGTCGATATACTGCCAAATGTTATTAAATTCCGGCACATGGGAAGGAGTGAAGGTCCTCAGCCCCGAAGCTGTCAGTATGTTGACCACGGCCCAATCACACGGCCGGGCCTATGGCTTCGACGTAAATTCCAGCTATTCGTGGGTAAAGGGTGCTCTCGCTCCTGAAAACGCTTTTTGCCATACCGGCTACACTGGGACATCCATCGTCTGCAACCCGGCGAGCAAGGTTTATGTTATTATTCTTACAAACAGAGCCCACCCACACGATAAAGGAACATCAAAACAAATTCGTACAAAAATCGCAGATATTGTTTTCCAAGCTTATAGATAGTATTTTGCTGACGACAGCCTCTCTCCCAAAACAGGCACTCGCAATAGATGCTCATATTTTGTATAATCTATGGGCAATTTATATTCGACTTTAGGAGACCTATCATGGATCGCAGACAGTTCCTTCAAGCCAGTACGGCGGGTCTGGCCTTGTCGGCCATAGGCGGTTATGCCCCGATGTTTGCCGGCCAGAAGTCTAAACGCGTTGCCCTGATCGGCTGTGGATGGTATGGCAAGAGCGCACACTTTCGCCTGCTTCAGGTCGCGCCGGTCGAGGTTGTGGCCTTATGTGATGTGGACAAGAAAATGCTGGCCGAGGCCGCTGAGATGGTGGCCGCTCGTCAAGTTTCAAAGAAAAAGCCCCGCACCTACGGCGACTACCGTGAGATGCTCAAACAAGAAAACCCCGACATCGTACACGTAGCAACGCCCGACCACTGGCATGCCCTTGCGATGATTGCCGCCGTCAAGGCCGGGGCTGACGTCTATGTCGAGAAGCCCATCAGCACGGACGTCGTGGAGGGCCAGGCCATGCTGGCAGCCGCACGAAAGTATAAAAGGGTTGTGCAGGTCGACATGCAGCGACGCAGCACACCCCACCTAATCGAAGCCCGGGACAGAATCATCAAAGAGGGCAAACTCGGCAAAATCGGTCATGTCGAGATATGCTGTTATTATCACATGCGTGCACGCGGCAATCCCCCCGACACGGCCCCGCCCGAAAATCTTAACTGGGAAATGTGGACAGGTCCGGCCCCCATGCGGCCATATAATAAAATCGCCCACCCGCGCGGATGGCGGGCGTTCATGGAGTATAGCAACGGGATAGTCGGCGATATGTGTGTGCACATGCTCGATATGGTCCGGTGGATGCTCGATTTGGGCTGGCCCAATCGCGTCAGCTCTTCCGGCGGCATTCTTGTGGACAAAGCCAGCAAGGCCAATATCTCGGACACCCAAACGGCCACGTTCGACTTCGGTGAGCTGCCCGTAGTGTGGACGCATCGCACGTGGGGCCATGCACCGGACCCCGAATATCCATGGGCGGCCTTTATCTACGGCGATAAGGGAACACTCAAGGCCGACGTCCATAAGTACGATTTCATTCCCCGCGGCAAGGGCAAATCGGCCAAGGGCAAGGCCCTCTACGAGTATGACAAGTACCCCGAAGACGAGACCGAAAAAGACCTTGAGCGTCACGTGGCGTCCGCCGTGCGGGCACACTGGAAGAACTTCCTGAAGATGGTGGAAACACGGGGACGTCCCGTCTCCGACATCGAGGAGGGCTACATCACAGCGACTTCGTGCATCCTGGCCAACATCGCTATGAAGCTTGGCCGAACGCTTACCTGGGATGCAGACAAGGGACAGGTTACAGGTGATAAAGAGGCCAACCGGCTGCTGCGCCGGCCCTACCGTCGGCCGTGGATCCATCCGGATCCTAAACGCGTTTAGCTTACATATACCTTCTCTGTCTTATGGCTGTTTCTTCTGCTTTTTTGTCACGCTGTCCAGCCACCGAGCAGCGTTGGCGATGATTTTCAACGGCTCCGGCCGATGGAAGACATTAAAGTTCTCGTGGCCGGATCGAAAGTAAAATACCTTGCCTTTGCCCAGGTTCCAGACCGCTCCACCGCGAAATCGCTGTCCTGCCTCCCAGGTCTCCTCAAAGACCACGGCATCGGGAGCCGGCACATGGAACGGCTCGCCGTACATCTCCGTTTGGGGAAAGGTGAACTCTTTAGGAATGCCGGCGGCGATGGGATGACCGGGAAGGAGTGTCTTCATCTTGCTCGGCTTGCCATGGGCTGCGTATTCCGGAAAACAGCAGTTCGGCCGGACAATCCGTACCAGCGTGCTGCCATCTGCTCTTTTTTCATAGGATATCGAGGGTGTTAACTTAGCATCACGCTTGGGTGCCTTGCGCTGAGATTTGCCGATCCATTCAATCTTAGCTTCGTCGCGTTCGGCCGCGGAGAGCCTGGATAGTGCATCCTGCTTTGTGCGCTCTTCCATGGCCACCATAAACGGCGTCGCCCAATGCGCCGAATGCAGCACGATGAAACTGAGTTTCCCGGCTTTGATCCTGTCAACGATGCGCCGAGCAGTCTCTAAGGAAATCTCACCCTGCCGGACATGCCCCCACCAAATCAGAACATCACAATCATCGAGCAGCACATCAGGCAAACCCTGTTGCGGGTCGTTCATGCCAACCGAACGGACGGAAAATCCCTTCTGCTTTTTCAGATAATCGGCAATGTGATTTCCAAGAAAGTTTTTGTACATAGACTGCTGTTTAGGCTGCCGTTCATCCCAGACAACAATTCGTACGGATTTGGCCTCCACACGACTGGCAGTCACCAAGGCAACTATTGATAATGACAGTGCAAATTTTGTAGTTAATTTCATTAGTCTACTCCTTCCAAAAAATATCCAACGTAAAGATTGCTTTCTGTGAACAATGTCAGGGAGTTATGTAAGCACCAATGATACCGTTCGGCCAACGTTCGAGTGTCAACGGGTCGTGAGCCGGTAACACAATATCCGCCAGCGAGCGGATACGGGCCATTGCCTCCCGGCAGGCGCGTTCGTCCGGACTGCGGCCTGGCCGGTCTTTCTCTATATTCTCATACTTGTATACAACATCACCGGCAATAACCACAGGCCCCATTTGAGTGCGAACAAGTATTCCCTGGCTACCCGGTGAGTGACAACCAAGCGGGAAAACCCGCACTCCGGGAACTATCTCATTATCATCCACTAATTGCAGGGCGTTGGGCCTGTTGTCCAGTGCTTTCCGCACATCGACGGCTAAACGGTTCCTTCCACCGCCAGACTGACCGGTAGTCTCCTCGTACTCAAGCCGATTGACGACAAAGCGAGCATTTGGGAAGGCATCGAAATAATCGTAATGATCCGGGTGTAGGTGTGTCACTATCACGTGGCTTACGTCGGCGGGGTCGATGCCATGCCGCTTCAACGCCTTGACCGTGCGTTCCTCGGGCAGTTGCCTGACTCCGCCGGGGATATAATTTGCAGTTGACTTACTGAACTCCTCAGGATACTTGGGGCCGGTGTCAACTATTATGGGCTTAGGCCCACCCTCAATGAGCCAAACGTACAGATAATACGTGCTGGTCTGCTCATTGTCGGTATCCTGGAAAGTTATGTAGTCGCGGACTTCGCATTGACCGACTTTGATTGCCCGGATCGTATATTTGATAGCATTCTTCGGAGCAGGAGGCCAACGATCCAGTGTGCCGGGATCGTGGCTGGGCAGAACGATGTCCGCTTTCTTGCGTATCTTTTTTATCGCCGCTATACACTCATCCCGGTTACTGAATATACCTAACGGGATATTTCGTTCGAAGTTACCTAACATCGATATTGTGTCACCTGTCAGGACAGCTTTGCCATGCGCCGTGTTGACCCGATAGGCCATCGACCCCGGCGTGTGCCCACCCACCCAGAACGATTCGATGCCCGGCAGAACTTCCTGGTCCTCGACTAACACAAGACGCTTTCGGCAGGAAGGGGTATTACTGAACTCATGCATTATCTTTCCATGGCCCCAGGTAGGAGCTGCTGTCGTTGCCATCTCCCATTCCTTTTTACCGATGTAAACCTTGGCGTTTTTATAGATGAGCAGGTCATCCACGTGGTCGAAGTGCAGGTGCGTGATAAACACATGGCCGATGTCATCCGGCATCAGGCCGAACTTGCGGAGTTGTGCCGTGCCGCTCTCATTCTTATTCTGCGTGATTGGCTCGCGCAGCACGTGGGCCGCCCCGCGGTTCATCTCCTCGACGTTGCTGAGCCCGGCGTCAATCAGGATTGGCTTGTCCCCGCCAAGGACCAGCCAGATATAAAGAGCAAATCCGTAGGTTTTGTCGTTATCACCTTCATAGTAGGCGTGATTACCCGCAATCTTGCAGATTCCATTTCGCAATGGATATATGCGGTATATAGGCTGCTGATGTTGCTTTGCGACTTGACTGGCCGGCTGAGTTGTCGTCTTAGCTACAGACGCCAAAGTAATCATCAAGCAAACTACGACGCCTGCTAAACCTAATCGTGACATAGGCGAGTATAGTTTGCGTGTAATGGTGTTAAAAACACGTCTTTCTTTTCTTTCTGTCATCTTTCATACCTCCCGTGGGGTCCATCAAATCTATCACAAATCCTGGCATTCGATTATCAGACAACTGGCCGTCTGAGATATTCGCAATTATAAGGGCTGGAAAGCCGAATTACTATAGAAAAAGGCCTGGGATGTTGACCTGACAGTTACACTATGGTTAAAATTGGAGCAAGATAATGGCCGTTATTTAGCGTAACTACTTTACAGTCATTCCTTTAGTAACTTTCAAGACACGGTTTAATAATTGGGTTTTACAAAAAACAGCCTTTTGCATTGATACACTGTCCGCTTCTTACTATAATTTATAATTAGTTACCTTTACTTGAGGTGTTCCCCAAATACTATTTTAGACAGGAGTCTGCAATGAGCACATCAAATCCAAACGCATCTACCGGCTCGAAATCGCGCCGGGATTTCTTAAAATTCTCAGGACGTCTGGCTGCTGCTTCAGCCTTGGCGGGTGTGGCTGCAAACAGATGCCACGCCGCAGAAAACTCGACAATAAAGCTGGCCCTGATAGGCTGCGGAGGCCGCGGTACCGGAGCGGTTGCTGACGCCTTCTCGACCAAAGGCGGCCCGGTAAAACTCTACGCTATGGCCGACTTATTCGAGAATCGTCTCAAAGGCAGCCTAAATAACTTGACGAAGAGCTATAAGGATAAGGTTGACGTTCCGCCGGAACGCCAATTCGTCGGCTTTGATGGTTATAAAAAGGCGATTGATTGCCTGGGGCCCGGTGACGTTGTGCTGTTGACCACTCACGCTGCGTTTCGTCCTCTCCAGTTCGAGTATGCCGTCAAGAAAGGCGTGAACGTCTTTGCTGAGAAATCATTTGCGACGGATGCGCCCCAAGTGCGCCGCTGGCTGAAAACCGCGGAGCTTTCCGAGAAGAAGAACCTGAAAGTCGGTGTCGGCTTCATGTGGCGGCACTCGAAAGCACGGCAGGAAGTGATTCGGCGGATTCACGATGGAGCTATCGGGGATGTGCACACTATGCGAATTTACCGCGTGCATGGGCCGGTCCACTGCCCTCCCCTGCCGAAGAACGCCAACGAGCTGGTATTCCAACTCCGGCATCCAAACAGTTTCACCTGGGTGTCGTCGGGATTCTTTATCGACTGGCACTGCCATAATATCGATGTGGCCTGCTGGGCCAAGGGTGCCTGGCCTGTCTCGGCCCAGGGGATGGGCGGCCGCTGCTACGAGCAAGCGGGCAGCCAGTTCGACCACTATACGGTGGAATACACCTTTGCGGACGGCACGAAGCTGTTGGCCTTCTCACGGCACATGAACGGCTGCTGGAATACATACACCGACTACGCCCACGGCTCAAAAGGCTCGGCAGTGATCATGTCGAGCCTGGGAGATCCAAAACCAAAAATCTACAAGAGTCATAATATGGTTAAGAAAGAGCTGACTTGGGAGTTTGGCCAGCCCGATCCCAATCCCTATCACGCCGAATGGCAGGTGCTTGTGGATGCTATCCGACACAACAAACCGCACAACGAAACCCGGCGGGCCGGCGAGGCGGAAGTAGTCGCGTTGATGGGGCGCATGGCGACACACACGGGCCAGTACATCACATGGGAACAGGCGTTGAATTCCAACTTCCAATTTGTCAAAGACATTGACAACATGGCCTTTGACACGCCCGCTCCAATCAAAGCCGGTCCTAACGGCATCTATGCAGCCCCGCAGCCGGGAATTACGAAGGAAGTCTGATAAGGATAGTGACCACTGTGACGGTATTTATTTGAATCGGAGTGAATAAAGGTCGGCATCCCGCAGTACAAAGCGAAGACGGACCGATTTGCCTGCCAGCTTGCTCAGGTCGCTCTTGTCTTTCCATGTGACGCGGTGTTCGATCTCGTCTCCGTAAATCTCAGCAGATTCGGTTATACTGAAGCCTTCGAGTGGATTTCCTTGCGCATCCTGAATTTCGGCGCGGATACTTCCTGCTGCCGAGGTAGAAAAATTTATCACCAGTTCACTGCCTGCAAAGACAAGTGGTTTGGTAACAAACTCACCACCGCTTAGTGGGGCACGAACGGACACAAACCCATCGATTCGATAGGTGTAGCGTCGCGTCTTCACACCGGGACCGTTATAGTAACGTTCGTTACTGTAGATCGACAGCTCCTTGCCGGCTCCTGGCAGGTTCGATTCGGTTTCCACTATCCCCAGCCATATGTAGTTACTTCGATTATGCCACTTGTCCCTGTTTCGGCCGGGTCGGACAATAGCTTCCTGCCAGCGATGAAATATCTTACCGTCCCGGCTGGTCATCAGCAGGCCTTCGGTTAGTGAACCTCGCTGCGGAATATAGCGGGTCGGCATGCCGATGAAAATGTGTGGCGCCCGGTAGTAAGGCTGTATTTGGTTTGTGTAGAGATGTTCCCTGGGGGCACCGGGATATTGAAGCCAGACAGGCTTTGTCCAGTGCATGAAGTCACTTGATGTTGATGTCTTGATATCTCGCACACCGGTGTGGAAATCGCGAAAATAACAGCGATATTCCTTTCGGACCGAGTCCCAGAATGCCAGGTTCTGCGAATCAAAGGCCCCTTCCGTTATGACAGGCTCGCTCTGCATTAACTGCCAATGAATCCCATCTTTGCTTTGGAACGCGAACAACTGTTTGTGGCCTTCATCTTCACCTCTCGCCACAGCCTTGTATCTCTTGTCCGCGGAGCAGTTAGGATTCGCATCCTTGAAAGGCGTGAAGTTATGCGAGCCGGAACCTTTTAAGATGATGTTGTTCTCTTTTGAGCCGTTGAATTCCACGAGGCCCAGGCTGGGTCTGTTCCAATGTATTCCATCGCTGCTTTCAGCATAGCAAACCATTGCCTTATGCAATTGTTTTTGTGTTTTATTGTCGTGGTTCCAGCCGCGGTAGTACATTCGGTAGAGGTCCCCATCTTTGAATATCGTGTGGTAGCCGCAGGAATTTCCCTCCCATGGCTTATCATGAATAATGACGACCTCACGGCAGATCGGCCTGTGCAAAGTCAGATTGACTTCATTCAATTGATCGATTAGGAAATCGTCTACGAACAACTCCAGTCGGCTGCCGATATCCAAAGCCCCCCGCTTATTCGCGGCTGCCGCAAATCCAGAAATGTACTTAGCGAGAATACGCCCGAGTATCTGTTCGCCACGTTCATTGGCATGGATAGGGTCTCGCTTAAACCACTTGAGGTCTCTGCCGCACCGGCGGATATATTGTGCCCACGCCGCCTCCATATCGAGAAAGGCAGCCCGAACATCAATGGCGAGTTTCTCCAGACCTTTGCGGTAATCACTGAAGTGATTAGGATCGCTTATCTTCTTCCATTGGCTTTCGTCGGAAGGCTCAATTTGTCCAAAAGCTCCGGTCATCAAGAGAATATCCGCATGGCAGCTACTTCGAACTTGACTAATCACCTCACGAATTGAGTCGATATCCCCACGTTGGCTAATGCCCCCGATAATCACCAGTTCGGGCTTATGGTCGAGCACAAATTTCTTCACTCGTCCAGGCTCTTTATACCACCAGCAGCCGGTTGAGCCGCGTACAGAAGTAATCTTTTCTATTTTGCACTGCGGATAGTCCCTCTCCAGTAAAAGATTCCAACAGGAACGACTTGTGTCGTTTATTATACTGTCGCCGAGCATGACGACCCGCAACGTGCCACCCTCGGTCAAGCACTCTCTTGTTTGCGGCAGACGATTCAAGCGATCGGAAGGAGGTTTGTATTGGACCGGCGGCATTTCTGAGTAGATTTTTTCAATTTGACCCAGCGTCCGCTGGTCCTTGCGAATAATGATACCGTCGTCGGCGATGACTTGTGCTGCTATACAAAGAACAGCAAGAAACATTAATCTCGTTTTAAGGATCATGCGTATATCTCCTCATAGTCCATAATTTGACACCCAGAAAAAGCTCTCAAAAAAATAACTAAAACATACCAACAATCATAAAGGTTCAAGACATAATCGACAAGGCGTATTCACACAAAACAAGAAGCCCCTGCCGTACGGACCGAGAGAAGAAAGCGAGATAATCTGCATATTTCTTAATCAGCTCACAATTTTTTCAGAGCCGTTTCCCGGCGTATGCGTTTCTGCACTCTACCTACTATGAAATCCGGCCCAGGATGCGATCCAGAGAGTCCGACGTCTGGTAGACCAGGGCCTCGGGGTAGTATAGGTATGGATGAAAATACTCAAAGGTGACGTATCCTCGATACCCTACCTTATCCAATTCCTCCATTACGGCGGGCCAATTGGTCGTCCCGTCCAGCAGCGGCCGAAACGTTTCCAGAGAATAATCTTTGATTTTCTTCGAGAATTCCTTGAAGTGGATGTTTTTGATGCGATTACCCATCATCGGCACCCAGTGCTCGGGATGCTGAAACATCGAGATATTTCCCGTATCGAAATGAATCTTCACATATTCGCTCTGGAACGAGTCAACAAAATCGTTCATCTCCATAGGAGTCATAAGATAGCCATTGAAGAAAATGTTTTCGATGTTCAGGCAGACCTTCAGTTTTTCGGCCTGGCGGGCCAACTTTCTCACGGCCTCTCTGGCACGGCGATCGCAGACGTCGTTGGGGACCGGCTCGTAATCGTCTCGCCAAGGAATATGAACCGCACCGGGCACGACTAACACGTTTTCCACTCCGAGGTCGTGAGCAGCCTGCGCGATTTTTCCGGCCAACTCCATGCCCTTTGTGCGATTGTCAGCATCGTTGCTGGTCAAAGGGTAAGGCCAGAAAAGAAAGGAGCAAAGCCCGCTAATCCGGATACCAATCTTGTCGGCCAATCGGCGAATTTCGTAATAGTCTTTCGTTCCTGACTTGGGTGAAAGATCATTCTCCAGGTCATAGTTCAATTCGATACCCTCAAACCCGGCGTCCTTGGCCAGCTTAAGGCACTCCTTCAAATTCATGTTCTGAGGGTAAGGAAAAGCCCACTGGTTGATGGATTTCTTCATGTCATAGCGTTTGGGCGACCCTTTTCGCGAGTCCGGCTTAGGTTTCGTCGTCTCCCCTTCTGCCGGGCTCCAAAACGCCGCTGCGCCGGCAGAAGCCAGCACTGCTTTGATCGCGCTGCGGCGCGTCAAACAATTGTGCCCCGGCGGCAAGATGCTCGCCCGCGAATTAATTGTGCGGTCATCTTTTGGCCCACGTTCCGAAGAGATAGAAACTTTCATGGCGCAAATTATTTCCTATTTTAAATGTCTTATTCTGAAATTTCTCGTTTGCATCTGCTCAGCTACACCACTGAGCCTTATGTTCAGTAAAATATCAAGTCTTCAATAAATATACAAGCATCATAGCCGCCACGGTGAGCGCATAGAGCGGAAGAGCATTCGGTTCGCTTCCTCGTCGCCGAGGAACTGTTCTTTGGACGGGTCCCACTTCAAAGACCGCTGTAACTTGTGGGCGATGATAGTCAGATGTCCCAGCGAAGCCGACCGATGGCCTATCTCTTCGCTGCAACTGGGCTTCTTGCGCGTCCGAATGCACTCGAACCAGTTCGCGTGATGGTTATTCTCCCTGATGTTCACCTGACGAGTTTTGAGCTTCATTTCCTCGAGGAGTTTCTCAGGTCCAGCCTCGATGGGCCCTCCTGTTGACATCGACGTAATCCAGCCTTTTTCTCCTACGAATATGCCTCCGAAGTTGCCGGCTAATCGGGCTGTTGCAGGAACCGCCTTATAGACATCTTTTACCATTCCCCAGTGGTCAACCAGATGAAGCAGTGTCCCATTGGCATACTTGTAGGTGAGTGTCGGGTACTCTCCGCTGCTTGGATGAATAAACTCCACCGGTCCGCTATTTTCTTCGCCCAGCGCATACTGAATTACGTCCGCACTGTGAGAGTGATGCCAGGTCACCGAAGCCGCTCCGAAATCCTCGCAGAAGGCCCAGGGCACGACGCCGGGCGAGGGATTCAGGTGGTATGCGGGATTATACGGGTGCCAAAGGGCCGGTCCGACCCAGAGATCCCAGTCAAGTCCGTCCGACACAGGTACAGCCGGGAGGGTTATATCCAGGGGTGCGTAGGACTTTCCGGAATTTTCGACGTCCATGAGATGTCGGTAGGGTCCGAAGCGGGGCGCTCCGAAGAAGCCACCCAGTCTTGTCCACAGAGTGAAGACTTGTTTGACCTTGCC
>JBARPZ010000258.1:0-15877 GCA_049643445.1 Sedimentisphaerales bacterium | reverse complement strand
GCATTCAGTACCGGAACGGTAAGGGATAAGACAACGAAAGTAAATAACCACGCCCTTACGGACGTGGCATTTTAGAATTCAAGCTTCTCTTGCCCGCTGTCTTCCTTTCCCTGTAACTGAACGTATTTACGTATCGTAGCCTCATTTATCCTAACCGTTGATACGAAGTAACCTGTCGACCAAATACCACTCACACCCCAATATACTTTGTCTAAAAATGGAAACTTTTTACGCATAGCACTGCCGGTATTGGCTTTTATCATATTAACAATTTCACTGACGGAAAATTTGGGGGGAATCGATACTAATACGTGTATATGGTCCAAATCAGTATTTACCTCAAATATTTCTATCTCAGGGTGAAAACTGCTTATTTGCCGTATTTTCCTTTGCAAATAGTCGCCAATACCGGCTTTCAATACTTTTCTGCGGTATTTGGTCGACACCACAATATGATACCGAGTATAATAGACTACATGAGCCTGTTTCCTGTATTCCATAAAGATAATTATACAGGAAGACAGCGGGTACTTCCATCTACGCCCTCACGGACGTAGTATTACGAAAGAAGAATAAAATATTAGTTTCTTGGCATAAAGAATTTGCTTAGTAATTGTCGTAGAAAAAGCATTGCATTTGATGTTTTGCAGGTTATACTTAATCTTTGAAAGGAAGTTTTGAGAAAAAATGTTAGAAAGAATTCCTAAAGTAGTTGTGGTTGGTGGCACGTATGTTGATATGGCGATAAGGTGTCAACAAATCCCACTCCCCGGGCGGTGTGTTACCGGCTCTGCTCTTTCATACACGGCTACGGGCCCGGGTCCGAACCAAGCAATAGAGGCTTCTTTGTGCGGCTGCAAGGTACACCTTATTAGTAAGGTCGGAAGCGACCCCTTTGCTCAAATGGCCATTGACAGGCTGGCAGGGCTGAAGGTTAATACAGATTTCCTTTATGTGGCTGAAGCCAAAAACACAGGCGTCATTGTGACGCTGGTCAATTCCGAAGGTGAAAACGCCAGTTGTGTGTACACAGGTGCCCACAGTGATTTGCGTTCACAGGAAATCGACGCAGCGGAGCAGATTATCTCGGAGGCCGATGTCTGCCTGGTTCACGGCAGATTGCCGCATGAAGCGATTGTAACAGCGATTCGTTGCGCGAAACTGCACAATACGAAGATAATTCTCAACCCCGCGAGGCCCATCGAGCAGCCCAGCCGAATGAGTGGCGATTTACCCATTGAGTATTTCTCAGTAGATATCCTTATCCCCAATCTTTATGAGGCAGCTGAGATAACCGAAAAATCTGATGCCGGTATTCGAACGGCAAAGCTGATTGGAAGCGATCTGGTCGCTCGGGGTGTTAACTGTGCTGTCATCACTATGGGTAAGCGCGGCTGTATGGTTGTTGACAGAAGTAGCGCCGACCACATCCCGGCTTTTGACGTTGATCTTGTTGACCAGACCTGCAGAGGAGACGCCTTTGCTGGGGCGCTGGCCGCTTATTGCGCCGTAAAGGACGATGTAAGAGAAGCAGCGAAATTCGCCTCTGCAGCGGGCGCATTGGCCTGTACGAAATTCGGCTCGACAGAAGCCCTGCCTACAAAAGCTGAGATTATTGAACTCCTGCAGAAAGAAGAGATGGGGTGATTACAATTTTTCCGCCCTGCTCGCCAAAGTGGACGCCATTATTCGCCCTTTATGAGCAGATATTGTGGATTTTGCGAGATAGTCAACTCCAAACCACAATTCTTCCTGGCAGAGGCAGTTCTTTTTTCTTCCTTGCCAAGGAAGTGAATGATCCTCACTTCACTGGCTTCTATCGGTAACGTTACCTTGTGTTCTTTGCCTATTGTCCAGGTTGCTACCGCCTTGGCTTTTTCCTTGGTCAGTTTGAAGGCGAAATCTTCGTCGCTGCCCAAGTCAAGTCGTTTGTCGATGGAGAATCCAGCCAGTGTGGAGGAGAGAGTCCTGGCTGCAAGGTAAGCCAGCTTGGGTTTCAGGTCGTGCATTACGGTTCCAAAATGATGTTCTCTCTCATTGGGATTTGTGCCATCGTTCTTCCAGTCATACCAAATGCTAACGGGTATTTTTTGGTATAGATTGATCAAAAACTCTCTGGCAAGGTACTGGGCCTGCTTCTCATTGGAAAGGCGGGCGTTGTCCCAGTTGATGTTCGAGTAGCCCCATTCGCCGGAGATTATGGGAATATTCTTACCGTCGGGGGTGTAGCGTTTCATGAGTTCGCGGAGTCGAGCGTAGTCTTTGATAACGGTTTCGGGCGGGTGGGGACGGTATGGATGGACGCTAAGGACGTCAATCCACTTTAGCAGCCCTCTCTTGAAGCAGTCCTCAAGCCATTTGAAGGGGATTGTCGATGTAGCCGGAGCAACGACCAAGCCGGAATTGTCGGCTTTTTTAAGTCGGGCTGCCGTCGCTTTGACGAGCTTGCAGTAATCATCGACATTTGGTTGAGGTCTCCAAAACAGCTTTATGTTAGACTCATTCCATATCTCCCAAAGAATTCCATTGCCGCAATATCTGGAAGCGGCAGCTTCGGCGAAAGCGGCGAACGCCCTGCGCCCCTGCTCTGTACGGACGGACCTGTCTGACTCATAAAGTCGATTGCTGTAATCGAGAATATACAGGATGCGTATGCCTCGTTTGGAACATCCTTTTGTCAGGTCATCATAACCGGATTTCTCGAATTCGTAGACACCTTTTTCTCTCTCGATAGCTTCCCATGTCAGGTCCATCCTGATGAACTTAAATCCTGCATCAGCGATTAAATCCAAATCCCGCGGTTGGCCCCTGAAATGTATGTTGACGCCGAAGCCGTTCGGCACCGTTAGGGCGGGCAATTGAACCGCTGCCGTACAGGGGTACGCAGCCAACCCTAAAATTACACAGATGGCGAAAGATATGTAATAGCGCTTAGTCATTGGTTCAGGTCTCCTTTACTGCTCAAAATGGTGTTATTTATCCTTAGCCGGCATATTTGAGCATACGCAATTGGTTAAGTTATATTCGGTGAACAAGACAGGCACCGACACTGTCGACAGTAGTTAGTGTAAATGTAAATTTCATTCCTGTCCATAGTTTTTGAAATCAGCCCAATTGTGTATGGAAAGCCACCGAATTTTAATCAAAAGCGCACATTGGCCCCTTTGGGGGGCAGTTGCCGGCTACCGGGATTCATTTGTCTGGGTAACACGCAAAATGGTCATTTTTCGTGTTAAGATGGGTAAGGATTTTGCATAAAATCAATCAAAAGCGCACATAGGTAAGGGGAAAATTGAAAAAAAGTAAAATTTTTTTAAATCCTTTCCTCACATAGGCTTAGGAAAAGTCGACCATCGAAAAACACTCCCAATTTCGTATCAAAAGCGAACATTCGTGCATTTATAGAGAGACGTTTTTTTGTGAGTTTTGAATTGATGGGATTTAGTTATGGGATTTGACCTTCAGATATTTAAAGACGAGCAGTTCGGGGCGGATTACGTCGAGTGGCTCGTTGATGAACGCTCGATAGATGTTCAGACACACTTTTCGAAGATGTGGCAATATTACGCAAACCCAAGGCAAGAGGTGAACAGTGTTGGCGACTCTGTGCGAAAAGTAAACGAGCTGGGGCGATGCTATGTGCAGGCACAGGAATATGGGCTGCCTCCCAGGATAACCGGTTTCGTGCACTCGGCGAATACAGGTGTTTTCGGTGGACGGCGAGTACGCGATGTGCAGCGAAAAGAAGTGGTGATTGAGAATGATATCGCGTGGCGAATAAACGCAGCGGTGGATTTTTTGTTCGGAAAACCAGTTAGTTTTGTGTCCAAATCGCCGATTAGTCAAAAACAAGCAAAAATAGAATCCATATTGAAGGAAGTGTTTGGGGCTAACGGTGCTGTCGGATTTTTTCAGGATATGGCAGTGCTCGGAAGTGTTTATGGTTTCGTTGATTGCCTCGTCAGGCCCAGTGACGAGATCTTAGAAGGCATTTCCTCCTCCTCCCAACCTCCTTCATTTGAAGATGTGCTGCAATTGGCACGGACAATCGACCTGGAACTGATTGAAGCACCGAGAGCACTGCCTGTTCTGGAAGAAAACGACTATAAACAAATCAGATATTACGTGCAGCACTTTTACCAGAAGAGAAACGCCCTGAGCAGGAAAAACACTTTTCTTGCGAAACTGCTGTCGCCGAGCAGAAGGAGCAGCGATAGCCGGCAAGTGGTTGCGGTGACGGAGATTACTTCGGCCTTAGCCTGGCAGAGGTATGAAGACAAACAGCTCGTTGCCGAAAGCGAATTGCCGTGGGGATTTCTGCCGGTAGTGCATATCCAGAACATCGCCCAGCCATACTATTACGAGGGTCTGAGCGATGTCGAGTCGCTGATATCGCTACAGGATGAGCTTAATACCAGATTGAGCGATAGGGCGAGCAGGATTACGTTCCAAGCGTTTAAGATGTATCTTGGCAAAGGGATAGAGGGCTTTGAGGACAGGCCGGTGTCGCCCGGCAGGATGTGGTGCACCGACAATCCGGAGGCGGCTATTGAAGAATTCGGGGGAGATGCGGCAACGCCAAGTGAGGATTTGCATATTGCTGAGATTAGAGAGGCACTGGATAAGACAAGCGGGGTCTCGCCGGTGGTGGCGGGGGTTTTGAAGAATAAACTTGGCAATCTTACAAGTGCGGTGGCCCTTAGGCTGACGTTCATGGGGATGCTCTCGAAGAATGAACGAAAGAGATTTACTTACACCGAAGGACTGAAAAAAATCGCACAGATGGTTCTGGCGATGCTCGACAGGGCCAACATCTACAAAACCAGCAAGGCGGATAGAGAGATCGATATTATTTTCCCCAGTCCGCTGCCTGAGAATATGATGGAGAAGTTAAAGGAGGCGCAAATCAAAAAAGAATTAGGTGTTCCAATAGAGCAGGTGCTCAGAGAGTTAGGTTATGATACCACGAATGAGAGAGAAAATTCTTATCAGGAGGTTTTATGAACCCGAGTGAGGCGCAGGACATTTTGTCAGCAGACACAGCGGGACACGGCGACGATGACAACTTGAAACGTGTTCCGATATCCGAATCCATCCGCTATCGGAAAAGGGCACAGAGTGCCGAGAAAAAAATCGAAGCTTTGGCTGAGCAATTAGCCGAGGCAAAAGCTGAGGCCAAAAAGACGGCTGAACAGTTGAGCAGCACCCAGGTCGAGCAAAAGTTGGTTCGTGAATTAGCTGCTGCCGGGACTGTGGATTTAGAGACAGCTGTGTTGATTGCCAAAGCCAGAATGGAAGGGGAAACAGAAGCGGATATTGATAGTGTTATAAGGCAGTTGAAAAAGGAAAAACAATATTTGTTTGCGAGTGCCAGCAGAACTGTGACGGCGAAAAAGACTGCAGGGGCTAAGGAGCGAATGGAAGGCAGCCAGACGGTTCTTGAAAGAGCGGCCAAGAAGGCGGCGACAACTGGTAATCGAACAGATTTGCAGGAGTATTTGAAACTGCGAAGGAATTTTATTTGATTGGATAAAGTGACCAGTGACACGACTGGTTATAAACGAAAGGAGAGAAGTATATGGCTTTTACAGGAAAAGCAACTTATTCAGCGGGTACGACATTGCCGGAATTGGCCGAGGATGTATCGGATTTGATCGGGATAATTTCACCTTATGAGACGCCTTTGCTGGATGCTTTGGGGGATCCAATGCGAGAGGCAATGAGCACACATCACGAATGGCTTGAGGATGAACTTTTACCTAATAGGGATGCCGTCAACGACAGCACCTTTACCGACCCGGCAGCAGATACCGATTTTGTCGTTGATAACGGCAGCAGGTTTCGTGTGGGGGACCAGATTCAGGTCGAAGGAGCGAAGGAACTGATGCTTGTCACCGGTATCAACGGTGATACGCTGACAGTAGTTCGCGGCTATGCGGGCACTACACCGGAAGACCTTGCCGATAACCAGGTAATTAACATTCTGGGAAATGCAGCTCTTGAAGGCGACGACAGGCCCGACGCAAGATTTACCAATCGAAGCAGGTGCGGCAACTACACTCAGATATTTACCGCTGCGGTTGAAGTGAGCGGAACCGACATTGCTGCGAGCCAACTGGGTCTGGCTGATGAGCTGGATTTTCAAAAGCAGGAACGGCTGCGAGAGTTGATTCGCGATCTGGAAAATACGGTCATCAACGGGGGAAAACCAGCAGGCAATCCCGAAGGTAGCAGCTCGGCAAGAAGGTCGATGAAGGGAATTATTCAGCATATCGCATCGAATGTTTTCCATACGGGTGACGCTGGCTTCCCGAGTGGCACTGACCTTGACGAGACCAAGGTCAATTACGTGCTCAGGAAGATATGGGAGAACAGTAACGGCAATGTGGATTTGATTGTCGTCGGTGGTTTTCAGAAGCGAAAGATAAACGATTTCTGTGCTGACAGTCGAACCTACGCGGCGAACGATACGACTTTCACCAATATGGTTAGTGTTTACGAAAGCGACTTCGGCATCTGCAGAATTGTCACTTCAAGGTGGATACCACAGGACGGAATTTTGTTCCTGGATTCATCGAGGCTTAGCGTGCTGCCTTTGGCGGGACGATGTTTCCATTTCAAACCTTTAGCGAGCAGTGGTGACTATGAGTGCGGCGAGCTGATTGGCGAATATGCCCTGGAGTTCAAGAACGAAATGGCACACGGACTTATTCGCGATCTAAGTATCAGCTAAACAGTATGGGTCTATATCGGACGCAATCCTGATAGGTCGGAGCGTCCTGTGTGGGTGCCCAAAGGAGAAACAATTCTTTGGGCACCTGACCGGCCCGGTTACACGAGAAAGGGACTAAAGAAAATGGTTAGTTTTTCAAGCGATGTGGACATTTTGAAATACGAGCCTGTACTGTTCGGAGAATTACACCTCTCAGGGCAGGTATTGGCGGCAGGGACAGGCGGAACGCTCAGCGGGACGACATTTACTGCAAGTGGAGCAGATTTTGTAGGTGCGCAGGTCTCCGCAGGCGGAGTTGTATATATGCGTACTGCAGATGGTTCGCTGGATGGGGCGTATGAGATAGTTTCTTTGGATTCGTCGACACAGCTTAGCGTTTCAGTAATCAGGTCGGATTCAGATGTTGCTGCCGTAGCACCGCCGTCTGCTACAGGTATATCCTATCGCGTCAGCACATTCGTGCCACAGGCCGGTGAAGTTGGTTTTCGGTTGACAGAACACTTTGGTATTAAGCCGGGCAATCCTGCAAGCATCTATGGTGCTGATGATGTTCTGGATACAGATGTATTAAAAAGGGCATCGGTTTTTGGAGTCATCTCAAGTGTATATGCAATGTTAGCCAGTAAGGCCAAAGATGAGAATTTCTGGAAGAAGAGTCTGCACTATCAGAAACTTTTTGAGAGAGCAAAAGAGCGGTGTCGGCTTAGTATTGACATCGGCCCAGATGGACTGGCTGATGTCACCAGAGTAGGAGCGTTCGTAAGGTTGGTCCGGGATTAGTTAGCGAAAGGAAAGCAAATGAGTGCTGCTTTGGATGGGCAAAGTTTGTTTGACAGTCAGCAGTTAGAGATTGAATTGGGTAGTATTAGCCGCGATTCGATAGAGAGAGCGGTGCCAGGACTGGACGGCGTGCTCAGTGTTGATCTGGGGGGGCGCAGCAGGAAGATAAGACAGAAATGTGTGCTGCGAGCGAAAAGCCAATCGCAAATGGATGAGAGAATCCGCACAATATCGGCCTTTATGGATGGCAATACGCATACGCTAATGACCAGCGGCGGCAAGGAGTTTGAAAATCTGCGGATGGATGTTTTCAAGGTGAGCAAAGAGCGAGCGGGTGGTGGTGGTGTAGTTATAGATTATGAAATCGTTTATACGCAATTAAAGGTTCAGCAATAATGGTGCTTACCAGCAGTGGGATAGACAACATAAGGGCGTTTGAGTTACCCTGTGGTATTTGGGCTGACGGTGAGTCTGTTGGAAGCCCACGGACAGCTTTAGTAAAGTGGCGGTCGGTCTGGGATGACAAGTTTTATCAGATATATGTCAACGGCAAATATGCAGGGGCGACGGTTGACAGTCAGCAAAGGCAAATGATTGTTCAGATACCTACCTCTTTGGAGTTACCGGTTCGGATTGAGGTCTTTGCCATCGAGGCTGAACAAGCAGCGACTGATTTTAGCAGTGAGATTGAATCGTCAATTGGACAGAGCGGCCGGGTTAGGATTAGTATGCTGCGTGATCAGAGTTTGCCGATTAGTGCAATTGCTCAAGTCTACTTTGACAACGGTACGGGTGAAATCGATTGTGGCAAGGCGCTCAATGATTCGCCGATTAGAATCTGGCCTGCCCACCAGGATAAAGCAGGATTTGGTATGAGCAGGTTCGGCGCATGTGATTTCGGTTATGACTCGGCGGCGGCGGTAGGGTTTGGAAAGGGTGGATTTGGTTATGGTCAGTTTGGTCTTGATGCTGATTCATTAGAGTGGACAAGCCCAGTGATGGGTGCTGGTGTTTACAAATTTGCCATCAAGGTTACTGACGAGGTGGGCAATGAAAGCGTCGGCAGCGAGATTGGTCAAGTCGCGGTGACACCAGCAGCAAGGCCAGCTGAACAGATAAGCATTTCTTCGTTTAATAAGCAGACGAACCAATTAGTGTTGGGTATCTCGTAAGAGGATAGCAAGGAGAGCATTATGAGTGAAGTGTATCCATCTGACAATGATTTATTAAATATACAATCTGACAGTGAGACCGGTGTTGAATACATACCTACCGGTACAGCACCCTATTATCTGCAGTTTCGAAAATTGCTGTATCGACTATTGCTTGCTGCACGGCGGGCGAACGATTTGCGAGTTTATGACGAGGGCGGACTGGATATTGGCGTCAAAGAGGGCAAATTCTGGTTGGGTACGGGGCTGGTAAACCATGACGGCTCGTCGGGCAATACACTGGCGGACGATAAAGCAAGTATTTACGTGTATCTGGATTCGGCGGGCAATCTCGTCAGCAACGAATACAGCAGCTTCCCTGATATGGCGACCACACCTCATGTTCGCCTGGCGATAGTAAGCACGTCGGGCGGGGACATCGAGTCGATAAACGATTGTCGCGTGGGTCATAATTTTGTGATGCCGTATGAGGCTGGTGGTGTGAAAAAGACGATTGAGGCACATACTGCTGATGATACACTGACAGTGGAGGAATCCGGCAGTGTTCATACGAATCTTGGTGCTACAGCAACAGTTACGCTTACGCTGCCGGCATCGGCGCCGGAAGGTACGATATTTAACTTAGCAGTCCAGGCAGTACAGGAGCTGCGAGTTGACCCGGGCGCCGCGGCCATTCAGGACGACAGTGGTCAGACGTCCGGCAAATACAAGGCAGCAGATACAGTTGGTGAATGCTTAACACTTGTTGCAGATTCAAACGGCGATTGGGTAACCATCGCCAAGTACGGGACTTGGACAGAGGAAGCGTAATAGCGCAGGTAAAAGAATAAAAAATGAAAAATCATCCACTGTACAAAAAGTTAGAGCAGATAGCACTTGATAGAAATTACACCGTCGAGCAGGTTCAGGCCCTGGCTTTCAATCAAGCGGCGGAATTGTTGGAGACTTGCAGTTTCAGTCTTACTTTCTTGATCAACATGAAGCATGGCGTTATTGACGCTTTGCAGCATCGAGACGACGAGAACGATTTGCAGCAGTTAAAACAGACTGCCAAAAATTGGCTCGATACCAATTTTCCGGACTGGGAGGCTGAGCGAGGTAGGCAGGGAAATGAACCTTACATCACTATTTGGTTGAGGGGTAAACCATGAGTATTGCCTCTGTTTTTGGTATAGAAAATACGGTTTTTTTCGTGGGCGGTAGAGGTACTAAAGCCGGTGATGCCAGCGCTGGTGGTGGTTGTACGAAAGGATTTTGGGGGGACTTAAAGAACCCGAGTAAATCCCTATCAGATGTTATGGATGTAAATGGAGAACCCCTTTCTGATGCATCTTCTTGGGGTGGAGCTGGTACTGCTTGTACTGTAACTGAAAGTGCTGCTGGTAATGTACTCATAACTAAAGCCGGTGCTTTTGCCAATGTAAGTGCGCTTTTAGTTGCAAATGCGAATTTTGCGGCGGTATATAATGATGGGCGTTATAGGGTTAATGCTGCTTCCCTAACCAATGATACGATTGAACTTGAATTAACTTGGTCAGCGAATGTTACATGCGATGTGAAAGTTGGCGGTGCTTTTGAAAAGCTGCAAACAGCATTAGATGATACTACTGCAGACTGGCCTCTTACACCTCACAATGTTGATATTCTTACCAATAAAGCGGAATCATTTTCAAGTACCTCTGACCAGATAGACGTAGATACCGGTGGGGGTAGTGGTTCATATGGCACGTATAAAAGAATAATCGGCATTGATGATGATGGCGCTGAGCTGACTGAAAGCTCTTATGTATTGTTTGACGGAAACGGTCAATCCTGCCACGTGTTTAAGATTTTGAACGTTCAATGTATTGAATTCAGACATGTTCATGCCGGAAATACTGCGGCCACTCATTATGGTTTTTATTACACAGCCACCGGGTATTGCCAAGGTCTTCTCCTGAGGGACTGTAAATCCACCGGGTGCAAGTATGGCGTGTACAGTGATACTTTTTATATCAGGGGAATTTCTATAATAGGGGGTCATTATAGTTCAGCAACAGGCCCGGCTCTTTACTTTGCAGGCTGTCGATGGATTAATGTATTAGGGGTTAAGTTGGTGGGAAGTTTAGCAGGAGCGTTGATAGACGGGGACGTGATAGGGACGTTGCTTGTTGACGGCTGTGTCTTTCGCAAGACAGGCAACTACGGCTTAGGTATATACTCTAACAATTGGGACACTTTTCTTGTTATACGCAACTGTGTGTTTTATGACATTGATTATTGTATAGAAATTGCAGACCCTGAGTCAAGATTGGTTCAGTACAACAACATCTTTATACTACACACTGCTGCTACTGGCAAGGTTATCAATAGGGCATCTGGAGCTATTAAGTACAGCGATTACAGTTGTGCCTGGGCGATTGATGGAGCACCAGTGGCTTCCGGTCGTTGGGGTGGTACTGGTTTGCCGGAGCATAGCATTGAACAGGACCCACAATTCGTAGATGCGGATAATGGTGATTTCAGGCCACGGAACCCAAATGTATTGCGAGGGGGCAAGCCTGATATAGCTGACAATGAAACCGAGATGGGAGCAGTTTTGCAGAAATACCAGTTTGCAAGGCGGGCAAAGGCGGCGAATCCTGGCAGGCTGCAAATCATGCGATAGGAGTAAAACAATGGCAAATACGGCGATCGAAATACCTTTTTATGTTTCAAATGATGGAGAACCACTGACTGGTGCAGCGGCCCAAATGGACTTTGAAAGCTTGAAGACATTGGCAGGCACCGACAAATCCGGCAGCACCCCGACAGTGAGCGAAATCGGCGACGGCTGGTATAAATTCAGCGTTGCTTACGGAACGGCACCGTTCGATGCAGGTGATCTTGTGGGAGTGATAGACGCCGACAAAAACGGCGAAAACAGTCTGGCTAATGCTGAGCGATACATTCCTATCGAAGTTAGGCTGGACTTTTATGCCTTGATGCGACTTGTTAATAAAATGAGTCAGAACAAGACCACAGGTGATATGGCGATAAAAGATTCTTCCGGTAACACGATTCTGGAGATGAGTATTACCGACGGCGAGAGCACACTGGACCGTGAACCTGGGATTACTTGATAATGGATGCTAAGTTTTTCGATAGTTTATACGAAGGTGGTTCACCAAATGGTGTCAAGCTTGGGATGGGCTTGACTGGTGGGGATTTTTGGCCTCGGGTTGCCGGTTGCTCTATGCTCTATCGTGGGTCCGGCATGGATCTGATAGACTTTACGAACATACTGGCCTTGTCTGAGGCAGAGGCTTCTGAGATTTCGCCGCCAATCTATGTTTCACACGATAACGGTTCGATATATTTTTACGTTATTCGTCGGGCCAATAATTGCGGCAGTGAAGAACGTACTTTAGCTGCTGCGGTCAAGGTTTTAAGAGAAGCCAGTGGTGAGCTGGCGCAGCCGCAGCCCAATAATGTTTTCGAGTCAAGAGCCGAGCAGGTGGGCGGCAATAAGATATGGCTTGTCTGGTATTATTGCCCCATCGAACAGCAGTCACCACCAGTGTGTTTCAAGGTTTATTACGATGTTGGTACAGGGCAAATCGATTATGAAAACCCGATTGCCACGATTAGCTATGCTGGTCGGCGTTTTTACACTTACCAAAGTGACGTGCTTGACGGAGACAAATATTTGTTTGCCATTAGAGCAGAAGATGCTGCTGGGACGGAAAATGCTTCATTATCCCCAATAGAGGTCCATCTTGATACTGCGAGTCCCGGTGCTATCAATATTCTTAGCGCCAAAGCTGTTTAATGAGAAATATGAATGAAACTATGGCTTGACTTCCGTGACTTTGGTCACTATCGGCAAGTTATCAGTCACAGAACGCGAGAGATAAGGTATGTCTAACAGGATTGACTTTTTCCAATCAGCTCAAACGCAAATGGCGCTTCCCGCGTCTTCTGTATCAATTTTAGTCGGCGGTCGGTTGTGTCCATTTCTTGAGCCGATAGAGATTGTGCGCGGCGGATGGCCGGAGTTTAGCCGGGCCAGACTGGCTTACAATCCTGCTGCGTACGCGAGCGCCGACTTGGTCGATGCAGAAGATATTGAGACCATACTTGCGATGGGAGAACGAGTTTGCATTCGGCAAATTTATAATGGTGTCCCACCAGGCGCAGCAGCTTTTGCTCTTCCTCTCTTCGTGGGTCAAATAGAAGGCGTCGAGACAAAGATAGGGCGCAACGGCGAAAGGGTGGAAGTTGTAGCCAAGGATTTTAACGCGAATCTAAAACGTATCACCGTTTATGGCCAGCGAGTCGACGATTCAGACGGCACGAGTTTGTTTTTGGCTGGTGTTGATACCGCATTTAATCCTGATGGCAAGGCCAATGCCAATCCGGAGCCGATACAAGTTAACGGCAAGAGCTATACAGTTTTTTGTGCCGAACCGTCGCAAGGCAGGCCTTGGAGCTACGCGGAGGTGATTGATTACCTTCTCTGTGAATATTTGCCGATCGGCCAATTGCAGACGCCGGGAATTGAGCAGTTGCGGGCGCTGACCGAGAACCAAACAGTTCGTGACCTTGATGTGACCGGGTTGAGTCTCATAGAAGCTCTGCGTCGGTGTTGCGAGAGGATTGGCTTAAGATTCAAATTTGTTCCCCGGCCTGTGCCGATCGGCCCCGACCAGGCGATTGTGTTCTATAAGGGTAGTACTGGCAGAGCAGTCGAGTTAAATTGTCAGCGGCTTGGAGAGCAGGTTGGCATATCAAAAACAAATATCGCAACTTTGAGCAGCAGGGAAAATTTTTGGCCGGTGACACATAAGTATATAGGCCAGGGTGATTTCAAAGTTTATGAAGGGACCTTCGAACTGGTGAAGGCCTGGGATACTGCCGATGAGGATACCGATTATGACAAGTTCTCTCCTTCGACAAACCCTGATTTTCACCAGGCCAAGGATGTGTATCGTAAGTGGTGTCTCAATGAGGCAGGTGACTATAGCGGTGCTCCATACAATCAGGGTAATGCATTTGATTTTTCAAAAGTTTTCGGGAGTGGGAATTTTGTGCATCACCACAGGCGCTTTTGGCCGGCCCTCACCACTGACAAACAGGGCAGGTCGCTGGGCTATTTTTTGCAGGTATCGTTCGATAACGGCTTGCATTGGTGGCAGTACCTTTATGCTTTCAATAACCTGCTCGATGAATGCGGAGTTTGGCTTAGCAGTGACCGGCTTGATGTTAACACTTGGATAGCAGCCTTGAAAGGCGTTTTGAAGTTCAGAATAACCACATCAGTAGTCAGCGATGAGAGATTAATTTGTATGGTAGCAGATGGCCCTGTCGGCTCAACGGCCCCTGTGGTTGAACATATAATTACGCTGCCTCGTCAGTTCAAGTATCGCAAGACATCAGGCCGAAGTATCTTTGCAAATATCAACGATGATGCGCTGGGCGCTCCGGATGAGGTGGATGACTCTACTGCGTTGTATGAATTCCTGCGGAAAAGAGCACAGGCTGGCTCTGAGGTCATCGAGATAGCCTCTGTGCAGACGCCGCACCTGGTCTTTGATTATAGAGTCGGGGACAGGGTGACATCGAGCCCTGAAAGCAGAGACCTGCTTGGTTGCAAGAGAGATAACCGAAGTACAAGCTGGATTGAACGGGTGCAGTTGGATTTTGCAAAGCAATGTACGAATTTGAAAATCGTTCGTAAGAGGATACCGCAGCTATGAGTAACGGACCGGAGAGCATAAATAGCCGTGAGCTGCTGGAGCGGCTTGCAAGAGAAGGTTCGCGGGAAACGCGGGAGGTATCGATTGTTACTTCGCCCGGCGCCAGAGAGTCCGGCTGGGCGATTAAAGTGAAGAGTCATAGCTCCTACAATGTCTATAACGTCATCGCCGTAGAGATAGGTGATGCCGGGTCGGTGCCGGTCGAAATCGGCCAGCAAATGCAGGCGGTCAATCTGGCTGAGTCGTTTCTTCAAGAGGGAACGCTGTCGGCGGGGAAATATGCGGCAATGCTCAGGGTTGGTGACAAGAACGTTTTCTATGCGGAGCCGTGAAATGGGAAATGACAGACGAGAGACAAAAGATGAGGGACTTTTATCTGAACCCGTGCGATTAGGGCAGGTCCTTCCAGAAGAGATGAGAAAGATAGAGAAACGAGTGGAAGCTAATAGCAAGATGAGTGATACCAAGTTTGAAAAGCCGCGAAACTGGGAGTTTAATCGGCAGATAAATGTCTCTGTGCTGGTTCAGTTGGTGTTTCTGGCGTCTCTGATTGTGGGTAGCTGGGTTAATTTGCAGAGACAGCTTGACCTGTTACAGCACGATGTGACGTATCTGTGTCGGTGCCAAAAGAATTTTGATGTAAAACTGGAGTCGCTTTCGGCAACGAGCATTTCCTACGAATATCGCCTGCGGGCGCTCGAGAAATATTCTTCCAAGGCCGATGTCGCGGATGGATATTTAAGGCCTTGATTGATAAGACAAAACCGACAGCTATTGTCGCTATTGGCAAATCGGAAAGGAGGTGAAAGGTGCTATCGCGTTGATATAGCAGATTTACACGATCATACGTGTGATTAATTGTATGGACTGCGGATTTTGTATGGTAGAACGCTTCCCATGTCGACAGTTTGACCGAGCTACCAAAACTCTGCGAATCGAGGGTTGTATTCAGTGTGGTAAGTGTCTTCGACTGAAGTTTTGTATGGGTTGGCGTCATAGGTTTTGGCATCGTATCATCTTGGAGAGTTAATAGTATGGCAGGCAAGAGCCAGGATCGCAATGGTTACCTGTTTGATTGCAGGATCAATTTCGAACCTGTGCTTGTCAGCGCCTGTTTGCTTGGGATTCCGTGTCGTTGGCACGGACACAAACCAAAGAAACGCGAGAAACTAATCGAACGTCTGAAGAAAAGATATGTTCTTGTTCCCGTTTGTCCAGAACAGCTTGGTGGTATGCCAACACCAAGAACCGGCGAAAGGCTTGAGGGTAGCGGAGCAGAGGTTCTTGATGGCGAACTGCGAATAATCGCACCTGAAACAGGACAAGACGTAACCAGATTTCATGTCAATGGTGCCAAGCACACATTGGAGATCGCAAAAATTGTAGGTGCTCGCCGAGCCTACTTGAAGGGTGGAAGTCCTTCCTGTGACAGAGAAGGAGTGACCGGTGAAATACTCAAACGCGGAGGTATAAAG
>JBARPZ010000257.1:0-1999 GCA_049643445.1 Sedimentisphaerales bacterium | reverse complement strand
GGCTAAGCTCACTTCGCCGCAGCGTCTTCAAAGATATCATCGCAAAAGCCGAAAAAACTACTGATCTGATCGTCAACACACATGCAACATTTCGCTGGCGTCACGGCTTGTTCCCAGCCGTGGACTTCGACCAGATGCGTCAGCTCGGCACCGATATGTATATCTGCATGATTGATGGTATCACCGCCTTACACACCCGGCTCGTCGATGAACACTCCACGGAACACTGTCTGAAAGATTTGATTGTCTGGCGGGAAGAAGAAATTATCGGCACAGAAATGCTGTGCAAAGGCATCGATGAGAGAATTCCTTTTTATTGCCTGGCCCGAGGCGCCGAAGAAGAAACAACAGAAACATTCTATAAACTCGTTTTTGAGCGCTTAACTAAAAAAGCATACTTAAGCTTTCCAATGACCCACGTCGGCGATATGGAAAATGTTAAAAAAGAAATTTTCGAATTCCGCCGATTGAAGAAACAATTCTTTATCTGCTTCGACCCTGCCGACCTGGAAGAATCATACCTGCCGCACTATGCCCGGCAGGCAAGCCAAAAAGGGCTCGATTTCCTTGAACTGACCGCTCTCGGCCAAAATATCCGTTTGGATTTGAACGAGGTCCGGCAGATTGAACGTGACATTAACAGCCAGATATACGCCCGCGATTTCTTATTGATTGAACAGTCGGATATGATAATCAGCTTCATTCCGACTCTACCTGACGGCCGGGCCGCTATATCCAGCGGCGTTGAAAGGGAACTCCAACACGCCCACGAATCAGCCAAAGAGGTATACGTCATCTGGACAGCAAAACAGAATCCTTCGGTATTTGTTACGCAAACCGCAACAAAAGTCTTCAACAATCTGTCAAATGCAGTAGAATTCTTTCAAAAGAAAGGATATATAAAAAGTGACCATCAGGGATGAAAAGGTATTGGCCGGATGTATCGACCATACGCTGCTCAGCGCCACCGCAACAAGTGAGCAAATCAAGCAGTTGTGCGAAGAGGCAAAAACCTACGGATTTCATACAGTATCAGTCAATCCACGGTGGGTGGCTTTAGCGGCCGACCAATTACACGGCTCAAAAGTCGCTGTCGGCGGCGTAGTGAGCTTGCCGCTCGGTGCCGATTCTACTAAAATCAAGGTCGCACAGGCCAGAGAAGCCATCTTCGCCGGCGCCGATGAGATTGATATGGTCGCCGATTTGGCAGCGATAATCGAGGGCAATTCACCGTACTTGTCCAATCAACTGCAGGCATTACTGAAACTTTGTCGGTCGTTCAGGCCCGCGGTCCTGCTGAAAGTGATAATCGAATCGGCCGCCTTGAGCAGGGAGCAGAAGATATTTGCCTGCCAGATTGCAGACAAATGCGGAGTGGATTTCGTAAAGACGAGTACGGGAATGAATCCGGCCGGCGGAGCGACCGTCGAGGACATAAAACTGATGAAAGAAAACGCACCACACTGTAAAATAAAGGCAGCCGGTGGAATCAGGACCGCAAAGCAGGCCCTTGAAATGTTGGAAGCAGGAGCAGATAGAATCGGAACATCGTCGAGCGTGCAGATTATCAATGAGTTCAAAGAACTACAATAATAATATCGGTGAAGAATTTGTCAGTGAGCCAATTAAGCCGGTCGCAGGTACGTTTGAGCCGGGTGCAATGACCAGAGGTGAGCCGGGACTGCCTGGACGATTTATCTGGAGAGATAAAGAGTACGCAGTTGCTGATGTGCTCGAGGTCTGGAAGGAATCGGGACCCTGTAAAAGCGGCGGCCCTGAGAAGTATTTACGTAAACACTGGTTCAAAATAAGAACCGGTAACGGCATGATAATGACAATATATTTCGAGCGGCAGCCAAGGACAAAAAGCCATAACAAAATGAGATGGTGGTTATATACCGTCATCGGAAAGGAAGAAGAAGATGAGTGAGATGACAGCCGTTTGTGGTTTGCTGTGCAATGAGTGTGAAGCATTCATCGCAACAAGCAACGATGATGA
>JBARPZ010000256.1:0-2323 GCA_049643445.1 Sedimentisphaerales bacterium | reverse complement strand
GCATAATAGTCATCTCCACAATATCTTTTTTTAACTTATCTGAGTAGTTTTTACACGTTTGCGTTCGCTTATTCAATTGAAACGATGCCACCTGTTCGTATGGATTCCTTTTCTGCCTCTACTATCTTTATTGAGTCACGGGACGCATCCAGCGTTGTCACAGGTGTCACTTGCTCTCCGCCAATTACTTTAACAAAATGATCGATTTCTAATATATACCCGTCGCCCGGCTGAACCTCCGGCGTAAATGCCTCACCCTCGGCGGGGCATACCTTAAAAGCCGGCTCACGAGTGCAGTCGTAAACAATCGTAGCTTTTTCCTGCACAATATTGAAGCTCATCTCAAAACCGAATGCCGGCATCAACGCCCATCCTCCCTCGGCGGTAATCACACTATCGTTATCATAGAGATACTGCGTGACAACATGTCCCAATCTACCTTTACTGTCTTTACCACCGAAGCTGCAGACCGCCTTTGGCACACCAAACACATATTGCACATAATCTGTATCGTGAATGTGCAAATCCATTACCACTCCGCCGCTGCGCTGCTCGTTCATAATCCAGTTTTCATAACTCCATGTAGGTACCGCAGACAACCTTTGAAAAGTTGCCGCTAACACTTTTCCGTATTCGCCGCCCGCTATAATCTCTTTTACCTTGGCATACTCCGGCCAAAAACGCACACAGTGTCCGATTTGCAGCAACTTGCCGCTGGACTTGGCGGCGGCAATCATACTGTCGCACTCAGAGACATTCAGTCCCATCGGCTTTTCACACAACACGTTCACTCCGGACTCCAGAGCCTGTATCGTGTGTTTGGCGTGCAGATAGGTCGGTAGAGTAAGCGAAATTGCGTCCAGTTTCTCTTCTGACAGCATCTTACCGAAGTCGGAATAAATATTGATTCCTGTGAAATCAATAGCGTTTTCCGCCCCTTCGATATTTCCTATGGTCTTTTTACAATCTTCGATGATATTCTTATTTGTATCGCAAATAGCCACAATCTGTGCATCGTCCCGTGCTTTCCAGCACCGGTAGTGCATTTGCCCCATGAAGCCCAATCCCACAATTCCTATCTTAAGCAATTTTCATTCTCCTTATCATCTGATATTTTTGAATTTGTGTTTTCTCTTAAACAATATTGTTGCTGTATCCTAAAAATTCGATTTTGCCATAATAGCAAGGTTGTTCTGACAATGCAATTAATTCCGTCCGGACAATTTCTTTTTCTCAGACCCGGAAAAGCAAGTAATCTTTGGTACGATTATGCAGAAAAAGCATGGTTGCGTAATAAGACAGGATTTGTTATATTACCTCAGGTATTAGACAGTCAACCGTAACGATTAAATAAGATGAAAGGAGGCGGTTATGAACCGTGTAAAAAACGCAACAGGATTTTGGTTATTTGTGTTGGCGGCATTAGTATGTACATTAAATAGTTTTGCAAAAGCCGACGATCCCTGGATTGTTTATGAGGGTAAGGAAGGCCCGGGAAAGGGCAAGCACATTGTTTTTGTTACAGGCGACGAGGAATACCGTTCTGAGGACTCAATGCCCCAGCTCGCCAAAATCCTGGCTGTGCATCACGGCTTCAAGTGCACGGTGCTCTTTGCAATCAATAAAGAAACCGGCGAAATCGATCCCAAGACAGTCGACAACATACCCGGCCTTGAGACACTCAAGAAAGCAGACCTGATGGTACTTGCTCTCCGTTTCCGTGAGCTTCCCGATGAGCAAATGAAACTCATTATTGATTATACCGATTCGGGTAAACCAATCATGGGATTGAGAACCTCAACGCATGCGTTCAATTACACTAAACATAAAGACAGTCCCTATGCCAAATATAGTTTTCGAAACAATGAATTCAAAGGCGGCTATGGACGGCAGGTTTTTGGCGAGACCTGGATTAACCACTACGGGCAACACCAGAGAGAAAGCACGCGAGGACTCATCGCAAAAGGCATGGAGAAACACCCAATCGTCAAAGGTTGTGAAGATATCTGGGGGCCATCGGATGTGTATGGCATTACCACACTGCACGGTGACTGCAAACCGCTGATCATGGGACAGGTGCTCGTGGGTATGAATCCCAAAGACAAACCGCAACCATCGAAGAAACAAGTGCCTGTGGCATGGACCAAGACTTATACAGGTACAAAAGGAAAAACCTCCCGTGTTTTCAATACGACGATGGGGCATGGCGGCGACCTGAAGAGCGAGGGTTTCCGTCGTCTTCTTGTTAATGCCTGCTATTGGGCGATGGGTATGGAAGATAAGATACCGGCCAGGAGCAAGGTAGATTTAGTTGGCGAGTATA
>JBARPZ010000255.1:0-1684 GCA_049643445.1 Sedimentisphaerales bacterium | reverse complement strand
GACCCACACTGCCTCTAAATTTTATTTGACACGATGCCCGGGCTTACCTATAATTGATAATATGCGGTAGCGGCTGTATATTGCTTATATCTTGGAAAGGACCTCTTATGGAACGGATGAGTCAATGGGAAACAGGTGAATATAGGATGAATTTTAATCTTCCCAAACAGTGGATTCCCTGGCTCAAATGGGCAGTTCTGATTGTGCTTGTTCTGGCTGTCGGGTCGACTTCGTTTTACATGGTGAACACCGATGAGGAGGGAGTTGTGCAGCGGTTCGGCAAATATGTGCGAACTACCAAGCCGGGGCTCCATCTGAAGTTGCCTTTGGTGATTGAGAGGGTGAGCACGCCGCAGGTGGAAAGGATAATGAAGGAGGAATTCGGTTTTCGAACGATCAAGGCGGGCGTGCAGACGCAGTACGGGCAACGACCCCAGGAGGAATACCTTATGCTCTGTGGTGATTTGAGCGTGGGGGAGGTTGAATGGATTGTCCAGTACAAGATCGGCAACTCCAGGGACTATCTGTTCAATATGCGGAATCCGGAAAAAGTGCTCAGAGATGTTTCCGAATCGGTGATGCGAAGCGTTGTGGGGGACTCGTCTGTGGATGAGGTGCTGACTTCCCGACGGGCGGAGATCAACATCGAGGCCCAAACGAAGATGCAGCAACTCCTGGATACATACACGGTGGGTCTGAAGGTTGTCGCGGTGAAGCTTCAGGATGTGAATCCTCCAGAAAAGGTCAAGCCTGCTTTTAACGAGGTCAATGCGGCACAGCAGGACAAGGAGAAATTGGTGAATCAGGCACTTGAGGAATATAACAAGATTATTCCCAAGGCAAGGGGTCAGGCACTTCAGATGGTCAAGCAGGCTGAGGGTTATGCAATAGACCGGACAAATACGGCCATTGGCGACGCGAGCCGTTTTCTGCAGATATGGACCGAGTATTCGCTGAGCAAGGATGTTACGCGAAGGCGTCTTTACATCGAGGCGTTGGGCAGGGTGCTGCCGAATATGGAGAAGAAATATATCATCGATGATAATGTCAAGGGGCTGTTGCCTCTGATGAATGTCGGGGAGAAATAATCATGCATAACGTGAAATTGATTGCGGTTGTAATAGTGGTTCTGATTGTGGTCGTGATTGCAGGTTCGGCTCTGTATACGGTTTCCGAGACCCAGCAGGTTGTGATAACTCAGTTTGGAAACTTCAAGCGGGAAGTCAAGGATGCGGGGCTGCACTTTAAGATACCGATCTTTGAACAGGCGAGCTACTATGAGAAGCGGATACTGGAATGGGACGGCAAGCCTGAACAGGTGCCGACAGTTGACAAGCGATATATCTGGGTCGATTGTTTTGCGAGGTGGCGGATAGACAATCCATTGCTTTTTCGTAAGACGGTGGGTCGTGAAGAGTCGGCACACAGCCGGCTGGACGATATTATCAATGGTGCGGTCCGCAACCAGATATCGAACCATCTTCTTATCGATGTAGTAAGGAGTTCGGCAAGGCCGATGAAGATGATGGAGGGGCTCGAAGGAGAGCGAATTGCTGAGGTGACCAAAGTGGAGATCGGCAGAGACAAGGTTACGGAAAAGATTCTTCTCGAAGCCGGGCCCGCTGCTGCGGAGTTCGGGATTGAGCTTGTGGACATTCGTATCAAGCGAATTAACTCTGTGACG
>JBARPZ010000254.1:0-2136 GCA_049643445.1 Sedimentisphaerales bacterium | reverse complement strand
CTACATGGCTGTTACAGAGTATTAGGTGCGTAAGCTAAATAAATATACAAGTATGTTAACTCATCACACGAAGGGAAACTTATGAACAGAAATACTGAAAGAACCACATTTATTTGGATTGTTGTGGTGCTGATTCTGTCAACAGCGGCTGGGGCCTGGGCGGGGGAAGGTCTTAGGCTGGAAAAGGTCGGTACTGAAAAAGTTTACTTTACCTACAACGGCAGGCCATTGTTGTCCTTTGGGGGGCTGTCGGACTTTATTTTTTATGCGGCGGAGGATGCTTATGACTATAAGCTATGGGCCGATTGGGCCGCCGCGCACGGGATTAACCATATTCGTGCCTACCCGCCTTTGAGTTGGAAGCATATTGAGAAGTTTACGAAAGAAAACGGCGGGTCTTTGGATAATATGCTGTTCCCGTATAAAGAAACAAAACCCGGAAGCCGACAATTCGACCTGACTAAATTTGACGAACAATACTGGCGACACTTTCAGCGACAATGCGAATACCTCGAAGCCAAAGGCATTATCGTTCACTTGTTGATGTGGAACGGCTGGCAGTTGCGCGGGAGTGATACCCCCGGGCGCAATAAGTCAGATATTGACTGGGCGGGACATTTCTTTAATCCTGCAAACAATGTGAACTCATTTGCGAACCATCTGGGGCCGGATTTGGAGAACCGCTATGCGATATATCACTCTGTGGCTGATAAAAAGGCCGGCCTTGTGAATGCACAAAGAGCCTGGTTCATAAAACTCGTCGAGGCGACGGCTGATTTGGACAATGTTTATTATGACCTCGTTCACGAAATTAAGGAGCATCACCGTGAATGGTCAAAGATGCAATCGTGGATTGAAGAAATGGCTCTGGCGGTTCGTAATCACAGCACCAGGCTCCGGCCCGGCAAGCCGGTGATTTTTGGGATGGATACCGGCGGGTTGAGCGAGGCGCAGAGAGACTGGATATTCAACCGGCCATATTTTAATCTTTTGGTTTACGGCAAAAAGCATACGGTCGGCAATGCTATTTCTTGGCGTAAAAAATACAACAAGCCCTACATTCCTCAGGAGAGCTGGGATGACGACGGGCAAAAGTACAGCTATATACACCCGGAACAACGGGTGCACACCAGGAAGTATATGTGGAAATTTATGATGGCCAAGTGCCAGCAGATGGATTTGTATATGAAGCCGAGAATAGGTTTCTCCTCGGAGGACCTGCCGGAGTTCCCGCATAATTACAATCCGAGCGGACGGAGTAAATTCGAGGACGATGCGTTGGTGCTGAGGGCATTCTGGGACAGTCTGACGGATTACCCGAACCTGTGGTTCAACGGTACAATCGAGTCTGGCCCCGGACTTCGGCGAGCTCAGTCGAGCCGCAGTCATAAGTATGTGCTGTCTTCGAAAAAAGAGGCCATTGCGTATTGTTCCTCGGCGACCGCCAAAGAGGGTGTGAAATTTGAGAGCCGGGTTCTAAAACTCAAAGACCTTTCTTTGCCCGATGACAATTACAGAATGGATATTGTCAAGCCGGACAAAGGTGTACTAATGACCCACCGCCTGGCTGTAGAGAACGGCGCTGTATCAATCCGGCTGCCGTCGTTTACCGACGACATTGCGGTTCACATTTACAGAGACAGCCGATAGATATCAGCTTCTTAGCGGAACTTGTGGCCCTTGAATCTTTTTTCCTCATCGAGAACGTCCCCGATAAGGTTCTCGGTGTGTGATTGCTTTGCATAGGTTTTCATTTTAGCTAAGATGTCCGGGTGCTCATCTGCTATATTATTCTGTTCGCTAATGTCTTTGCTAAGGTCATACAATTCAAATGGCTTGTTCCTGCCGGGCTTGACGGCCTTGTAGTTACCCATACGCACCGCTACCTGTTCCTTGTGCTCCCAGTAGAGGAATTTGTGTTTTTTCTGCTTTCGGCCGGCGGCGCGCTCGCCCAACAGTGTCGGAACGATTGATATTCCATCAATATTGTCCGGCTGCTTGACTCCGGCGAGCTCGGCCAGGGTTGGCATAACATCGGGGAAGTACCACAAATGGTCGTTGACAACGCCGGCTTTGATTTTGCCGGGCCAACGTACAATCATCGGGATACGCAGACCGCCCTCATATAAATTTCCT
>JBARPZ010000253.1:0-8582 GCA_049643445.1 Sedimentisphaerales bacterium | reverse complement strand
GGCTGTTAGCTCATCGGAATTGTTGGAGTTTTCTGGAAGCGTTTTTTGGCCTGGCCGATGAGATAAAAACTACCCGTAATACAAATCAGGTCTTCTTTGTCGACAGCGCTTCTGGCAAGTCGCAGTGCCTCACCGAGGGTTGTAGCAGACTGGCACATCTTGCCGCACATTTCTGTATACATATCAGCCAGATCTTCCGGAGACATCGCCTTCGCAGAGTTACTGCGGGTGAAAACAACCTTGTCAGCCCCGTATCGCAATTGATGGAGCATACCTTTGACGTCCTTGTCACTGTTGCAGCCAAATATCATCACCATAGAATCGTAGGGAATATTTTGACCTATTGCATGTATCAGGGCCCGGATACTTGCCGCATTGTGAGCAGCATCTATCATAATTCTCGGGTCATCGCAAATCATCTCCATTCGGCCCGTCATCGAGACATCGTTAAGTCCCTCAATTGCCTTATCGTCATCTATTTCGTAACCGCTTGCTTTGAGTTTATCCAGCATAGCCAAAGCCAAACCGCAGTTGATGGCCTGATGTTTGCCGTGCAGCGGCACTCGCAGGTGTTCAAATTTACTCGTTGGTGTCGTCAGGCAGATTCGCGTATGTGGGCCGTCCTCCCGTGACGTTTCAAATCGCTGCGAAAAATCAATATCGCCGCCGGTCACGCTAAACGGTGCCTTGACAGCAGAAGCATGCGATCTTAGAACACGCAGGGCCTCCGGGTCCTGTTCAACGGTAATAATCGGTACGCCGCGCTTAAAAACACCGGCCTTCTCCTTGGCAATACTCCCAATCGTCTCGCCAAGCTGATGCTGATGGTCAATACTCAAACTGGTGATACCGACAACTTCGGGGCGAATAACATTTGTGCTGTCCAGTCTGCCGCCCATGCCTGTTTCGATCACGGCAATGTCGACATCCAAATCTACGAAATACATAAACGCCATCGCCGTCATAATCTCAAAGAAACTGACCGGCTCGGTTTTGGATATTTTTTCAATCGGTGCATAAATGCGGTTCAGCAATCCAAGCATTTCAGACTCGCGAATCATTTTATCATTGACCCTGATTCGCTCATGCAGGTGTACCAGGTGCGGCGAGGTATATAATCCCACGACATAATCGTTTGCCTCGAGCATCTTGGCCAGCATCGTGGCAGTCGAACCCTTCCCCTTTGTACCGGCTATATGAACTGTAGGGACTTTTTTATGTGGATTACCTATTAAAGACAGAAGCTTTTCCATCCTCGCAAGGTTGAACGTCGTAATGTTATAACGCAGACGCTTTTCCTTCTCGTAGTCAGTCCTCTCATACAGATACTTAAGGGCCTCTTTGTAGCTCTTAAAAACTTTTCTTTTTTTAATCTTAGCCACTTTGGACGGACCTTTTCCGGTCCGCTTCTTTCCGATTGTTTTTGTTGATTTAGTCATTAAAGCTTAATTATAATAGAAGAAGGTACAAAAGTCAATACCCTTACACTCGAAACACTCCAAAGTACTTCTGATATCGTCAAAATAAATGAATACAAAGTCTTGTTTTTAAAGAGGTTACAGATATACCTGCTTTAGTTTATTATACTTTAAATCTTTTTTTATCAGCACAGGTGAATACATAATTAACTTTTCTTATAATACCCCCTCTGAGGCCGATTTTCAATTCTATACGGTTTTCACCCCCAGTTGTTCAAATAGTATCTAGCACCCCGTTTTACCGGTGGTTTCTTACACCCCCTGTTTCTACTACTGTGAATTTAACAAGCCCCCACCCCATCGACAAGGGGCACTTTTACCCACTCCAGCGAAAGGAAAGTTCCCAGATTTTCTACAGCCTCCATAAACTTAGTATAGTCCGCTGGTTTAATCATATAAAAACTGCAGCCCATTTCGTAGAACCGGTTAACTTCGCTTGCCTCATCCGTCGTCGTCAGGATAATTACCGGTATCTTTCTCAGTTCCTCGTCCTCTTTAATCTGCCGAAGAACCTCTAAACCATCAACCTTGGGCATCCGAATATCAAGAAGCAACAAATAAAAAGCCTTTTCTTCGCGTTTTGCCTTATCGTCCCTCCTGAACAGAAAATCCAGTATCGCCTGCCCATCTTTGAAAGGCAGAATATTATTATCGACACAACTGCGCCACAGATTTCTCTTTACAAGCTCAACGTGTCCCGGGTCATCTTCGGCGATAAGGATAACCGCGTCCTTGTTCATTGTACTACACCTTTGGTCCTCGGCATTCCATCGATCGACGGTACTTCAACAACAGAAAGAAGCAAACCGACTTTTCGAACAGCCTCTGCAAAATCCTGATACTCCACCGGCTTGACTACATAGATACTACACCCGAGTTTATGGCAGCGATCTATCGTACGCGGGTCATCTGTTGTAGTTAACATAACCACAGGAATTTTCTTTAATTCCGGATCATTCTTGACCTTCGCGAGAACTTCCATTCCGTCAATCTTCGGCATGCGAATATCCAACAACAAAAGATACTCCTTGTCGTGCTCACGTTTGGGCCCGTCACCCCTTACGAAAAGAAAATCGAGAGTCTCCTGACCATCGGCAAATCTGAGTATCTCGTTACAAACACCGGCACGCTGCAAACTCCTCTTTATCAATTCGAAATGTCCCTCATCATCTTCGGCAATAAGAATAACACCCTCTTTGTTCATGCTTTTCCTTTCCAGTCAATCCCGTCGTTGTTATCAATCAAACGCTCGGCAAAGACACAAAGAATTTGCTGCCTTTTCCAAGCTCCGATTCTACCCATATTTTCCCATTATGCCGGTCGAGAATACGCCTGACAATAGTTAATCCAAGCCCTTCTCCGCTTTTTTTGTCAGGTTCGAGCCGGTGGAAAATCTCAAAAACCTTATTCTGATGCTCTGGAGCAATACCGACTCCGTTATCCTCGACGCAATAAATACTCTGGACGTTCTCAATTTTACCGTATATATGTATCATTCCAGCCCGGGATTCGTCAAGATATTTCAACGCATTATCCAAAATATTAGAGAAAATCTGGTTTATCTGCGAAGAATCACCAAGGCAGCCCGGCAGTGTTCCTAATTCCACTGTCGCATCCGCTTCCTTTACCTGAAATTCCATGTTTTTGGTGACATCAGTGAGCATCGCGTTCATATCCAAACGCTCAATATCAACCGCTGCCTGGCCCAGCCGGGAAAGCCGCAACAGACCTGACAGCAGCGAATCCATCTTTCTCGCACTGGTCAAAATAAAGCCTAACGCTTCCGGGACATCCTTATTAAAAGCTGTATGCACTTCCTCGCTCATATCCGCAGCTTTTATCTTGTCCTTAAGAGTCGAATGTATCAGGTCACAACAGCGGGATAACTCACTGCTAAAACCCTGAATATTAACGAGCGGCGACCGCAAATCGTGTGAGGCAACGTACAAAATCGACTCAAGCTCCTTGTTCTTCAAAGCAAGTGTCTGCATGAGTTTTTCGCGGTCATGTTCTGCCAACTTTCGGGCCGTGATATCACGGCTAATGCCCACAATGCCCACAATCTTTCCGCGACTATCCCGCAAAGGGACCTTTGTGGTGGAATACCATTTACGGTTGCCTTCGGAATCTACTGCCGGCTCTTCCTGCCCAAGCAACAGTTGGCCCGACTCGCTGACATTCTGACCGTTAGCGTAATACTTGGCTGCAAGTTCTTTTGGATAAAAGTCAAAATCCGTTTTTCCAAGCAGCCCATCCGGGGTCGTCCCCATTAGACGTGCCACGGCAAAATTGGCGACAACAAAACGGCTTTCTGTATCTTTGACATAAATGTTATCCGGCATATTGTCTATCAGTGTCCGCAGCAGATTGCGTTCTTCTGCCAGTGACGCCTCCGCCAGCTTACGCTTGGTGATATTCAGTATTGTTGAGCGGATGCCACTGATATTTCCAGCTTCATTGTGCAGAAGCCGGTCCTCAATCAGAATGGGCAGCATGTCACCATCTTTTCGTAGAATCGTCCGCTCGAAGGCCTGCCCTGGAGGTATGGTACCGGCCAATTTGGACGTGACTGCCTGTTGCGATGTCTCCTTTTCGACATAGAATTCCCACACAGGCCTGCCTAACATCTCCTCTGCGCTGTACCCTAACATCTCCAGCTCTGTGTGGTTCACTCGCATTATTCGCCCGTTGGTGTCCAGTTCATGGTAACCAATGGGGGCTTCGTCGAAAAGCTCTTGAAGCCTCGCTTCTCTCTCGCTCAGTTCTTCTTCCACGATTCCCGCCAGAAAGGCGTAGATGACAAATGCCCACCACATTGGAATCAATGCTCCAATGATGTCCTCTATCCTGTCCCAGGTTTTGGTACCAAAATACCATTCGACGAAAAGGCACAAGCTGTAACACATAGTAAAAATCAGAAGCCCTGTGAACACTAACTTGGCCTTCGGCTGCAAATCCCGCTTCCAACCTCTAAACAGGAAAATCAGCCCAACCGCCGACGCCAGGAAAGTGATAAGATCAAAAACTGCTACAAACTTGAATCCGGTTGATGCTTCTGCCTGATTGGTATTTGAGGCCAGGAAAGTGATAAGATCAAAAACTGATACAGGATGCATTACAAAGCCTCCTTTCCGGTTTCTCTCCCCCTTCCAAATACCTTCCAACACCATACAGCCACAATTACTGCGCTAACAGCATGGCAGGCATGCTCAATGTAGTTCAGAATCTCTTCCCAAAAGAAACCTTCCAGCACTGTCAGAATCCAGCTTACCAACAGCATGTAGAAGCTCGCAAAAAGGATGTTCGACGCCGGAAGGCTCTTCAGTCGCGGCCGGCTTCCCAGAATAAATATCAAAACACCAACCCCAATCAGAAGCATTACAACTTCGTTTTCAAATATCTCATATACCATTTCGATGCCTCCTTATTCTTTGTAAGTGATTGTAGCAGGACAAGATGCAGCAGGCAAGAAAATTCACAACCGACTTGAACACCCAATCCCCTGTCATCCCGACCGGAGTCCGCCGCAGGCGGACGCAGCGGAGGGATCTAATCATCTTTGCCTTTTCCCTTCTCCCTCACTGCCTGCCCGAATCCCTGCATGTCGTAGCTTGCCCCTACCCGCCTTATTGGGGGGCTTGCCCCAGCAAGTATTAGGCAGGGGGCAGGGACCCAGATTCCCCCCCAATGTCATCCCGAGCGCAGCCCCCGTTCTTGCAACAGCAAGAACGGGGGCGAAGTCGAGGGATCTGGCTATCGGATTGAATTAATCCCCTCACCGTCTAACCGTCTTTCCATTCCCTTCCTGCGCCGCCTGCCCCGTGGGATAGCAAAGCGTTATCCCACTGGGGTCATTCTGAACGGAGCAAAGCGAAGTGAAGAATCTCAATCCAAACTCAAAACTAAACACTTAAAACTCAAAACTATCTCTGCCCCCTGTACGGACTTTACGTACGACAATCTTGACAGGCTCACCGCTGCCGAGTATAGTATCGACGATAGCAACGAAGCCTTTACTATCGACGACCTCGGCAATAGGGAAAATGTCAACGTGCGGGACGGCAACGATATAACATATACCGTAGATGACCTGACCAACCGGTATACGAGCGTTGCAGACGCCAACTTAACTTATGACGCAGCCGGCGATCTGACAAAAGACAAGGATGGCTACGAATACGAATATGACTACGAGAGCCGAATTATCAGGATAACCAGAGATCCCAATGATACAGTCGTTGCTGAATACTCCTACGATGCCCTCGGTAGAAGAATTGAGAAAAAAGACCTTATTGACCCAAATAACACTACGCGGTACTATTATAACAACAACTGGCAGGTTCTGTGCGAATATGACGGCGCTGGCAGTTATAAGAAGTTGTTTGTTTACGGCAATTACATTGATGAAGTCCTGTATACGCAGGGTACTAGTCCCCCGTCTCGAAGGTATTATGTCCATGACCATCTCTATAGCCCGGTAGCCCTTGTTTACGCAACCGGAACCGTCCTTGAACGCTACGAATACGATGCTTATGGCAACTGCTATGTTCTGGAGCCGAACTTCGCCCCCGATTCTGACGGCCAGTCAAATTCCGGAAATCCGTACTTGTTTACCGGCCGAAGAGTGGATATACTCGATTCCGGCTCTCTAAAAATTCAATACAACAGAAACAGATACTACGACTACTACTCTGGAAGATGGCTAACTCACGACCCGCTGGGTATGTTGCCAAATTCTAAAGCCTTAAATTATTTCAAGCCGGTTATACAATATTCACAGGGCATGAATCTCTATGAATACGTCTCAAGCACTCCAATAATTGGTATCGATCCGTGGGGCTTGAAAGAGGAAGAGGAAAGTCCAACCTATCAAATTAACGGTCCGGTTCCGCCTTGGCCTGATTATCCGGATGTACCTAGCGCACCACCATGGCTGCCTGAACCACCGGGCTTGCGGACAGCAGAGCACGTATTATATGCTCTTTCTATCAGTTGGGCATTGCTCGGTGATTATGATGCGGCCTATTTTCTGTGGCATTGGTTAGATGCCACTGGTTGGCCTGTACTTGTTGACTACAGAAGAATACTTAATGACAGTTATGGTGCCCGTGCTGCTTTCATGACTGAATTGAAACAAGCACAAGCTGCAGCAGAAGCCCTCGTGACTGGCAGTGAATCGGGCCCTACGCAGATTACAAGTATTAGCCGAGATACATATGGAACTATAAGTATGAGCGACGATTTTAATTGGTATGCTGCCATCGGCAGTCATTATGTATGGGGCCGGGCCCACGTTGAGAAAGGCAAAAAACGTAAGAATTGTTGCTACTATATGGATATAAGCATACGCATGTGCGACCAGTTCGATTTTGACATCCGTGAAATACAAGATGTGTTGGTAATACCGGCTTGGCTCTTGGAATACTATGGTCACGCAGAAAGTTTCAGATCGGCCGGGAAAAATAACATTAGCGTAACCTGGATTAAGGGTTATCGATGGGAGCATGATTCTCCCCGTTCAATAATTCAGGGAATACAGAAGCCTGTTCCGCAGTGCGAGTAAAAGATATGATTAACAGTAAAGATGTAAAACGAAAATCCCGCAGGACCAAAATACTGGTGATAGTACTTTCATCGTTAGTTGTTGTAGTTCTAATAATATTTTCTATGTTTGGACTAGCCAAGATTCTTGTGCGTTGGTACGACTCAGGTACTTACTATGACTATGACTCTGACAAGATGGTTGTCTATGTAGAGAAAAAATTCAATATTGATATTCCGGATAGTGCCGGAGAAATTAAAGCTGCTAAGACCGGCCAAACTTGGGATAGGTGGTCTGGTTTCATACTAAGATTTGTTGTTAAACCATCCGAAGTTAGCAAATTCTTGGAGACAGCCGTAGGAAATGATTTAGATCCTTACAACTCGAAGCGGGATGATAGGTATCATCCTTATAAGTCCACGCCTGAATGGTGGACAAAACCGATCAAAGAAGGAAAAATTGGTTATATTTATGTCAAAAATACCTTCGTCAAAGATGGAACTTCAGAAATATACATTTATATTGATGTCACTGATGAGGAAAGTAATGTCGTATACCTCCGTGGCACTTACAGAAGTCCCATCGATCGTTAGTCATCAATGAGGACGACTAAACTATGGACACAAGCCAAACATAGGATATGGTGCGTAAGTCAATCAGACTAATTCTTCTTGTTCTAATCATCGCTATGTCCGCGGCGGTAAATGTGGAAACAGCCCCCGTTTTGTCTGCCGAGCCGACTAGTGTTTCAGAACACTCGGTAGTTGCATCTAACCTCACCTTTGATCCTAAGATCCTATCACCGAGGATTAGTTTTGAGAAGACGATTTGCGATTTAGGCGATGTCGGCCAGGGCACGAAAAATACCTGCGAGTTTAGATTCACAAATACCGGCCGGGGCCTTTTAAAAATAGGAAAAATCAGCCGCACCTGCGGCTGCACAGTCTTCCACCTCGACAAGAAACAATACCCCCCAAACAAATCAGGGACAATAAAAGTAATCTACACAGCAGGCAAATCCACCGGAACAAAAAACCTTCGTAAATCCACGTTAATCTGCGTCTAATTTATCTTAGCCTTTTTGTGCTAATATTTTTTCATAAAAGTTCGTTATTCATTGAACATTAAGCCAGAGTTTGGTATAATTACAATCGCCCTAAAAAGGGCAGATTAGCGGAGAACCGCACGAGTCGGGCAGCAGCCCAAGTCTTAGTATCAGCAGATACACGAATCCCTGCATGCCTTAGGCAGGGAACAAGAAAATTATAGTAAAACGTTATCTCATTGGGGTGAAATACGTGGTTAATAAAGCACTTTTTTGGTCATTTTTTGTCCTCTTTTGTGCATTTTGTGCATTTTTATGCCTAAAAAACCGCCTGCCCCGTGAGATAGCGGAGCGTTGTCTCACTGGGGATTATCTCACTGGGGTGAAATACGTGGTTAATTTTACTTGGCGCAAAACAGAATATCTCGTATTATAAAGTTCAAGCCAATAGGCTGAAAATGATATTATATGGTTTATAGAAAATCGTAAACTTGTGCTTGTGAAAGCGGGTATCGTC
>JBARPZ010000252.1:0-8273 GCA_049643445.1 Sedimentisphaerales bacterium | reverse complement strand
TAAAAACGGTTCTTATTAGTCGTAAAGATGCAAAAAATGTACAAAAGCTTACATAAAATGACCAAAAAGGTGCAAAATCGTCGCACGTCGCTTGTCGCTCGTCGCTCGTATTTAGTGTATAGACGGTTGAGGCCGGAACGGCCGGGATTTTTTTTGACCACAGACTCAAGACTTCAAATTCCCCAATTTTACACTCATAATACTCAATTGTCGTTAGTATTATACCAAACTTGCCCAGAATGTTCAATGGAAATCGAACTTTTTTTGGAAAAAAAGGGTCAAAAAATGAATTTTTTTTGGTCATTCAAATTTGTTTCGGATTTCTTTCTTATTTCTGGATCCAACTTTTTACTTTATCAATACTCGCTTCTAAATCATCACGGATTTGATATACCCAGAAACGAATTACATCCCAACCAAGCTCAATTAACCTGTGGTTTCGAATTTGATCTCGGCGACATAACTCTCCATCCCAATTTCGGTGATACCGTTCCCCATCAATTTCAATGTTTAGTTTACGCTCACCAGCAACTATAGCAAAATCGAGAATATATTTTTCAACAGAATATTGAGGAATAGGTCGAAAGCCATTTTCATATAACTTTTTATAGAAAAATCGCTCCCAGTTCGAAACCAGTTCTGGACGCGAAACCTGTGGATACTCCGGTCCAAGATCATCCTTATCATACTGTTTTTCAGTAACCTCTCTTCTACCCAAGCCATCTATATAGGAAGCAAATTTAGACAAGTAGTCAACACTACAATTAAGCGCAGCTGCTTTATCGCCGACTACAATTAACGCCGCTCGTGCACGTGTAATCGCAACATTGAAAAGATTAGGATAATTATGAAGAAACCAGAGAGCACCTTTACTAATACCTGAAGACACAGTTGGGGAAAATAACATCACATCTCTCTCATCACCTTGAAACTTGTGAACAACATCGACAAGAAAATCACAATCATTGAGTCGAGCACTAATATATTCGTTGTTGAAAACTAAATCACGAATTTTATTGGCTTGCGCCCGAAATGGACTAACAACACCAATGCTTCCTCTGTATCCCTGCGTTACAAGCCGCTGAATCTCATCTACGACCGCTAACGCTTCCTGATTATTGACTGCACCGCCGGTACCAGGCCTAATTGTTTTACCTTTTACATCTATCCAACGCACAACAGGTCCCTCACTTTTAAGGAATTTGAGTCGTTCATAGTTTGTTGCAACCCGCAATCTACCTTCATAAAAGTGGCTATTGGAGAACTCTATAATATCAGCGTGTGAACGATGGTGATCTCGAAGGTTAACTATGTCTTCGCTCCTACACAGACTACTTGCAAGGTCAAATAGTGATTTTGTAGAATAGCTCCAGCGAGCATAATCACTAACCAGTTCATGCTTAGTTAACAACTGTGTATCTTGTTGTTTTGATAGTGTACTGATGTGCCTGAGTTGTTTCGGATCACCTATCACCACAACATTCCGAGCTCTAAAAAGCAAAGGAAGTGCCGAGGCAATATCACATTGACTAGCTTCATCGATTACAAGAAGGTCAAAAAAGCTTGGTTCAAAGGGTATTCTTCCTCTTGTGGAGAGCGAAGTAACCGCCCAGCATGAAAGTATTGAGGTAATTTTAGGAAATAACTGGTAATATTTTTGAAAAACTTTACGCCCTAATTTTTGATTGGTTTCATTTGCTGACACGATCAGTTGAAGCAACGCACTATAATCTCCAAGCAACCTACGATCCTCCTGTGTCATTCGTGCCGGTTGAAGGCGCAACCATGACTCCCAGAGAGATTCGGAATTTTCTGAAATATCCTCTGTCAATTTGATTCGCAGTCTGCTGATTTCTTCAAGTGGTTTTGCTTCGGTTATTTTTTTTAATTTCAAGAAATATGTTTTAACCGTTTCAATTTGCTTTAACCATTTTGATAGTTTGTTTCCATTATATATCCAAGTTTGAATCGATGTGTCATTAGGTTCTTGGCTCGGCATTTCAAATGCTATTCTATTCGCTGTTTCACAGAAAATTCTTGACGCCTGTGCTAAAAGCTCATATCGTTTTTTCTTAATAAATGGCCAAAACAATCTGATGAAAAAGGATTGTTTTGAACGATCGGATTGGAGTAGCGCATGTTGGAATAAATCGGCTTCCTCATCTATATCGTTAATGTTGAAATTGCAAATATCATGAAATAAAGCTTGTTCAATACTATTTCGAAAGTTTTCAACAGTTTGTTCTAAGTGGTCGACTTCGTTTCGTAGGTTCAACAAATATGTTATTTCATTATCAAGAAAGTTTGATCTATCCTGTAGTTTCGCATATACGCTTTCAGATTCTTCATATCTCAGACGGTCATCATCAGTAGCTGTAGCTGCAAGGAGCGTCACAAGATACTCGGCTAATTTGCTTTGATATTGATTACTACCTAATCTTAACAATATGGGTCGTGGACCAAGTGCATTTACTCTAGTATCTACTACATCTACCGCCTTATTATTTTTGCTTGCAAATAAAACAGTTTTTCCTTGCCAAGCCGCATTAATAAGGATCGATGTCACAACTTGAGATTTTCCGGTGCCTGGAGGACCAGTGACAACTGTAAGTGAATTAGATAAAGCCTGTCTTACTGCCTGTCGTTGCTCACTATTAAGAGGTAAGACTTCTAAAAGTGTTGTTTGGTCACTTGTGCAAGACTCTATTGTTTGATTACTGAGCCAGGCGTCGAGAGCTGTATTTTTATATTTATCTTCTTCGGCCGATTGTAACATTCCTAATTCGGTTTCAAGGCCTCTTGTATACCATGAACGTTCGATGGGTACAATAATAGCCCGATTATATATTCCTTGTTCTCTAATATTACTAAGAGGGGGTTCAGTGATAAGCACATCTGGGTCAGGAAATTCCTGCCAATCCCAATCAGGCCTAATCTCATGTAACCTAGCCATTATTTCATAAAGCTCCGCCTGTTCGTTGTCTGTGTTGGCAAGGCCGAGTTCTTCTGTTAATAAAATTGCCTCTTCCATTAAATTAACATTGCCTTCGTTTAACAAGCTCTTCAGTGCTCCAAAATTTATTTGTGGTGGATCATCTGTTAGGATTGGTTTTCCATAACGTCTATCAGATTCCTGATAAGGAAAGAGGAATAGTGGTTCAACCAAGAAACCTTCCCAACCTTTTCGAGATTTAATCCATTTAAGACGTACCGGATAACCCAAACATATAGTCTGACGATTTCGGTCACGTCTGACTCGTCCCAACATTCGTCTGCCCTCATCAGTATCAAATGGATCGTTATCATTGAGAATAGGTAAATTTGAGAGTTCTACGTAATCCAAATTGCCAAACTTTGAATCTGCGAAAACGCTGACTCCACCAAGATCGTCATGACTCAAACAATCTAAATAATATCTGCATAACTGAGATAAAGGCGTATCGACTCGTTTAATTTCTTCTCCCTCTTGCTGGTGAGTTATTCGTGTTTCTTTAGGCCACCAGCGATAGCTTTTGTCTTGTTGAACTCTATTTCTCAGACGGCCATAAAGTAATGAGTTGACTTTCTTCTTTTCAATCCCTAGCTTCTTGGATATCTGAGACGCCTTGGAGCCAGGCGAAGTGTTGATTTGTTCTAAGATAACATCTTCAAAACTTTTTGATTCGATCATTTCTTGATTTGTGTATATTTCATTCTTATCTAAAACATTTACTTTGAAGGATAATTTGTCTAATCGAAATGTTCTTTCTTCATTACGCTGACGACAAAAGGCCCGTACATATACCTCGGGATACCCCTCCACCTGAAAAATCTCTAAAGGCTTAATATCTCGTTCTTGTCCAGGATTACTTCCCCCCAAATAGACAACTTTTATCCATTTGTTTTCTTCTAAAGCTTCTTTGAGTTGCCCAAAAGATGCTTCATCTGAACTGTGTACAGGTACTTTATTACTCTCTCGCCAAGTATTAAGCTCATCGTCCATCGCTATAGGTTAAAATATATTCTTCGTATTGTTAAAAAAACTTTGGAAAATCACTTATCAAATCTACGCCAAACCACATTATCAAAAAACCAATCCGCCAAACAATTTTCATATCTCATGTTTAGTTGCCAGACGCCGGTATTTAGGCGGCGTTTTTACGCGAAATCCTCAGTTGTCAATCAAGCCATTATGGACAGAGAATAACATAAGCAAATCAAAAATCAAGGGGAAAAAAGGAAAAAAAGGAGTAAGAAGCAAGGATGGAAAAGTGACAAGGGAAAAGTGACAAGGGACAAGGGAAAAGGGAAAAGGGCTTACTTAGGTTACCAGTTGCCAGTTGCCGGTTTTCAGGAAGAAAATGGGTAGAAGCGTGAATGCGTAAAGAATATCGAATATCGAACAAGGAATTTCGAATGATGAATTGAGCCCACTTAGAAAGTAAACAAGGCTAATACGCCTTACTTCTAACGGGCCAGGGAATGGAGAGTTTAGGATTAAAACCCCCCATCACAAGGATGGGGGGCTAAATACAAAGGACGGGAAATTGAGATTCTTCAGTGCCTTATAGGCACGCTATATAAATGATTAATGATGAGTGATTATTGATTATTGTTTAAATAAGACATCTGGATCCCTGGAATCGGAGTATTTGAGCATTAGAACAGTTGAGCAGTAGAGGGAATTAGAAGATTAGAGTATTAGAACAGTAGAGCAGTAGAACAAGAAGTTTGAATTACGAATTACGAATTGGGAATTGGGCGGGTTACACTGGTTGAGGTAGGTCAAAGAAACAATAATCAGTGGGCGAATTCGTATTTTTTCGATTATTGTGGCTGAAATATCTTCGAGATAAAGTTGAAAAACTTGTTTTTTGAGACAGATTTGATATTCTATTGAAAGTCAGGCTCAGCGGCGTAGCTGAGCAGGAATGTACAAAGTTATATTGGAAATCCCGGTTAATGATAAAGAAAGAGCCTTAGATGCCCTGAAACCTGACATGGGGGAACATTTGGGGCAAAAGAAGTAAAAGGATATTTTTATGGTAACACGCAGAGACAGACTCGATAGCAGAAAGGCAAAACAAAGAAAAACGCGCAGCGCCAATGCTCCACGCAAGAAAAAAGAACGTGCACGCAAAGCGGCTCAAGCTGCTCAAGCCGCGGGCGGGACCGATTAACACCTGTGTAGAAAATGATGATTGGCCTCGGGCGAAGCCGGGAGGTCGAAAACGGTGTTTTATTAGGCACGAAGGCGAGTAGAATATTTCATTAACCACGGATTAACACAGATTCACACGGACCTACTTGATAAGTAGGCAAGGATCGTATTTGCCGGCTTGGTGTTTTTGGCAAACTCTGCTCTAAAAGCGAGCATAATTCGTATCTCGTGAAGCGTGAAGCGTATCTCGCCATTTGAGGCCGAAAAGACGGCGTTTTTAAGCGAAATCCTCAGTTGTCAATCAAGCATTCAGGGGGGAGATTATCAAAAAAAGTGAAAAGTGAAAAGTGAAAAAAGTTGAAAGAAGAAAGACGTCTGGATCCCTGCCTACGACATGCAGGGACTCGTACGGCCGATAAGAAGGGATTTTTGGGCTTGTGGGCTGAAGAAAGAGGGCTTATTTGGCTAAAAGTGTGGTCATTTTGGATTTTAATCGTTTATTATCGCAGAAAAGGCTTGCAAATGTAGCAATACCCGATTAGAATACTGGGCTTGAATTTTATAGTATTTCATAAGGTTTATCGAGGCGTGGGCTTTGTTTTTGCCCAATTGTTAAGCGTATTTCGAATGGAACGCGGGATACAGAGTATCATGAAAGGATCTGACTGAAAAATGTTGGCTAAGCAGGAAAAAGAGAAGATTATCAGCGATTTTGAGATTCATGCCGGCGACACTGGCTCGCCGGAGGTGCAGATTGCAATATTAACCACAAGGATTAACGATCTTACCGAGCATCTCAAGATTCATCGTAAAGACCACGCATCCAGACGCGGCTTGCTGCAAATGGTCGGGACCAGAACAGCATTGCTTAAGTATATAAGCAAAAAAGACGTTAGTCGTTATCAGGCAGTTATATCCCGGCTCGGCTTGCGCAAGTAAAAGGTAAACCGCGACAAATCCGGATAGTAGACTAAAATTAAGCTTTGCGCAAGTAGCGAGCTTTGAAGTTGAAGGTAAGAAAATAGTTGAAGGTAAGAAAGTAAAGGTAAAAGTATATGTTTGATGTATGTAGAGTAGAAAGAGAAATCGGGGGCAGAAATTTATCAATCGAAACCGGCAAAATAGCAAAACAGGCAGACGGAGCAGTTGTAGTTCAATATGGCGAGACTGTCGTCCTTGTAGCCGCGGTAACGGCTCCGCCACGATTTGATGATATCGATTTTTTCCCGCTGAGTGTTGACTATCGAGAGAAGCAGAGTGCGGCGGGTAAGTTCCCGGGCGGTTTTATTAAGCGCGAGGGAAGACCAAGCACCAAAGAGACAGTGACGGCAAGGCAGATTGACAGGCCTATCAGGCCGCTCTTCCCTGAGGGTTATTTGCAGGAAGTGCAGATTATGGCCGGCGTTTTGAGTTTTGACGGTGAAAATGACCCTGATGTCCTGGCAATGATTGGTGCCAGCGCCGCCCTTACGATAAGCAGAATTCCATTTTTGGGGCCCATTGGTGCCTGTAGGTTAGGCAGGGTAGATGGAGAATTAGTAGTCAATCCAACGCATCAGCAAATAGCGGACGGTGACTTGAGCCTGCTGCTCGGAGGCCGTAAAGAAGCGATGAATATGATTGAAGTCGGTGCCAAAGAGTTGTCGGAGGATGTAATTGCTGAAGCTATTGCAACGGCACAAAAAACGGTTGCCGAAGTTTGTGAAATGATCGAGGAGCTTCGTGAAAAAGTTGGTGTCGAAAAGGAAATTCCGCTTGTAGAAGATGATGAGCAGCTCACTGCGGAAATCTCCTCGAAGATAGCAGACAAGCTGTACGAAAACAAGCAAGTATCCAACAAGAAGGAGCGAAAAACGGCTAAAAAGGAACTGTTCGAGCAGGTTATTACAGAATACTGCGAAGCCGAAGAAGCTGAATCCGTAAAATATACCAAGGCAATGGTAAAACGAATCCTCCATAAGATCGAGGGGCAGGTAGTCAGGAAATTACTTTTAGAAGGTAAGCGGGCCGACGGAAGAGGCTATAATGACGTACGCCCGATTGATTGTGAAGTTGGTATTCTGCCCAGAAATCACGGCTCGGCGTTATTTACTCGCGGTGAAACGCAATCAATAGTAAGTGTAACTCTTGGTACTATCAGAGATGCACAGATTATAGATGGCCTACAGGAAGAGTACACTCAGAATTTTACCCTCCATTACAACTTCCCGCCCTATTCTGTCGGTGAGGTACGTCCGAATCGTGGGCCGGGCCGAAGAGAAATCGGGCATGGCGCACTCGCCGAGCGTGCATTGGAACAAGTCAGGCCGCCGGTGGACGAATTTGCATACACTATCAGGATCATCTCGGACATCACCGAGTCAAACGGTTCCAGCTCGATGGCTTCGGTTTGTGGCGGGTCGCTGGCCCTGATGGATGCCGGCGTCCCAATTAAAAAAGCCATTGCCGGCATATCAATTGGTTTGATTAGTGACGATAGCGGCCAGCACAAATTGCTGACGGATATTCTTGGCGAGGAAGACCATTTTGGCGAAATGGATTTTAAAGTCGCCGGTACTTCTGACGGTATTACGGCGATACAGCTCGATATAAAAGCTGAGGGCCTGGCACATAATGTTATGGTCGAGGCCCTGGAGCGGGCAAAAGTCGCCCGACTGAAGATTTTGGATATTATGAATGCAGCTATCAGTGAACACAGACCGGAATTAAGTAAGTATGCACCGAAGCTGATAAGTATCGAAATCGACCCTGAGTTTATTGGCAAGATAATTGGCCCGGGCGGCAAGATGATTAAAAGTATTCAGGAACAAACAGGGACGACCATTGAAATTGAAGATGATGGGACTATTTACATAAGCTGTTTGGATGGCGATAATCACCTGAAGGCCAAAGAGATTATCGAATCAATGACGTCTCCGCCGAAAGTGGGCCAGATTTATCAGAATTCAAAAGTCGTTTCTGTAAAGGACTTCGGAGTATTTGTTGAAATTACGCCGGGCGTTGAGGGCCTGTGCCATATTAGCGAGTTAAGCGATGGTTACGTCAAGAGCGTCGATGAAGTCTGCAAAATGGGCGACCTGATACCTGTAAAATTATTGTCGATTGATGACCAGGGCCGGCTTAGACTTTCTCG
>JBARPZ010000251.1:0-1603 GCA_049643445.1 Sedimentisphaerales bacterium | reverse complement strand
CGTGATTGCCCGGCGATGGTTTGATACAGGTGAATTTCCCCTTTTTGCCGTCGAGTTCTCTACGGCTGCTCTTTGTGACGTATGTCCATTCACCGAGCGTATCCGGCATAAAACGGATGCGATATACGCCGTCACCGTCGTAGAAACCTTGCGGCTCGAAAACTCGCCCATTCTGCTTGAATTCGGCACTCAACTCCACGTCAACGAAAGGATTCCCTCCGGATGGCCCGCTCAGCGATAACTCAAAAACCCCCCAGCGCTCAACCGTATCGGACGCGGTCTTTGCTTTTGCTGTAGGTGCTACAAGCAGCATTGCAAGTGTGATAAGCACAGATATAACAGGTCCCCGATTTAAGTAAATTTGCCGTGCCATTTGTTTGTCCTTTCCGGATTTACACTCCAGTATGTTTGGATGATAAGTAAACCGACAGGATTTTACTATTGACCGGCCGAAATTTCAAGCTTGTAAATGTGCGTTCAGGACGTTATATTCGTATGCACTATTTGCTTATAAGAACACGAAGGAGAGTTCAAAATGAAGCCTAAACTGATAGTTTGTGGCGCCGCCGGCCGGATGGGCAAACGCATTATTTCGTTGGTCATCGAGGCGGACGAGTTCGATGTTATTGCGGCAATCGAAAGTCAGAACCACCCTGACATTGGCAAAGATGTCGGCATTGTGGCAGGTATGCAGTCGATTAACATTGAACTCGGCAGCACTTATCCTGATGGTAGCGATGTTATAATCGACTTTTCACAACCAGCAGCCGCAGATAAGACTATTGACTACTGCACCGAAAGTCGCGCTGCACTTGTACTTGGCACTACCGGGCTCAGCGATGAGCAGCGAAAAAAAATAAAGACCGCTTCAGTGGAAATTCCCGTCATATATGGAACTAATATGAGCGTGGGAATGAACGTTCTGTTCTCACTGGTCGGAAAAGTCGCATTGATGTTGGGTGACGGATACGATATAGAGATAATCGAGCAGCACCATCGTTTCAAAAAGGATGCCCCAAGCGGTAGTGCCCTTACATTGGCAGAGAATATTTGTAAGGCAACAGGGAGAGGATTCCCCGATTCTCTTGTACACGGCAGGGATGGCAAGGAGGCGCTTCGCCAGGAAGGTGCTATCGGAATGCACGCCATTCGGGCAGGGGACATTACAGGCGAGCATTCGGTTATCTTTGGCACGCTTGGTGAAAAGATCACCCTAAATCACACCGCCCACAGCAGGGACACCTTCGCGCGAGGTGCGCTGCGTGCGGCAAAATGGTTAATCGGCAAAAAGCCGGCTTTATATTCGATGGCCGACGTCCTGGGAATTTCGTGAGATTGGGAGCGAAGAGTAAAGGCAAATTGTTGATTTTCGTCGTGATTGAGCTATAATATGAACGATCTCGGAAGTCGGGCGCACGTGACACTATAAGGTCTTTTAAGCTCCTTCCGGAGGTGGGCAATGTTTGATTGGCACTGTCAGAAGTGGAGAAGGAATTATAGGATTATATAGAGAGATGAACACATATAAATCATAAGAAAGGAGCAAGGTTATGCGCAGGTTAATTGCAATGATGATGGTAGTTGGTTTCGTTTTAACGGGGGA
>JBARPZ010000250.1:0-2885 GCA_049643445.1 Sedimentisphaerales bacterium | reverse complement strand
GGTCAATTGGGAAAACAAAGCCAATTCAAACCCAATACAAAGCCAATTCAAAGCCAATCAAAGCCAAAACAAACCCAATACAAAGCCAATCAAACCCAAAACAAACCCAATTTCAAACGGCGTATTTACTAATGGATAGGAACAAATACAAATTATTGAGTTTTCGAATTAAAAATAGTTTGACAGGTCTGTATAATTCGGTAAAATACTGGGTTTTGTATTGTGAAAGAGATTTTTTATGAAAAGCTTTATGGCAAAGAAAAATCAAGTAGAGCAGAAATGGCTGCTTGTGGACGCAGAAGGGGCCATTTTGGGCCGAATGGCTTCAAAAATTGCGCCGATTCTTATGGGAAAAAACAAGCCCACGTATACGCCCCACGTCGATACGGGCGATTATGTGATTGTATTAAACGCTGACAAAGTGAGAGTTACCGGCAAAAAGGCCCAGATGAAGGAGTACGATCATTACACGCATTACCCCAGCGGGCGTAAAATCGTCAGCTTTGCCGTTATGATGGAAAAAAAGCCCGAAAAGGTAGTGGAGTTAGCAGTAAGGCGTATGATGCCGAAGAATAAGCTCGGCAGAGCAATGTTGAAAAAGTTGAAGGTTTATCGCGGTTCCGAGCATGAACATCAGGCACAGAAACCAGAAAAGATAGAACTATTTTAGGTTTAGGGAAGATCATAAATTATGGCAGTTACTAAAACTAAAAAACCGACCATTGACATAGGCTCAAAGGCTGAAGTCCAGGAGCCGCAACCATCGGCCCAAACAGCCAAGAAAGGGCCTGATAAAGGCGGTTTCTACTGGGCCACAGGCAGAAGAAAAAGTTCTGTCGCCAGAGTGAGAATCAAGCCCGGTGACGGCAAATTGCTGATTAACAAAAAGGAGCTTTCAGATTATTTCAAGCGTGAACAGGACAGGCAGGCTGTCATTGCTCCTCTGAAGGCAGTTGACGGGGAAAAGTCATTTGATATCTTTATCAATGCCAAAGGCGGTGGTACTACTGGGCAGTCTGGAGCATGTGTGCTGGGAATCGCGAGAGCATTGAAGAAGTATGACGAAAATTGTCTGCCGCAATTGCGTGACGGCGGACATCTTACACGTGACAGCAGGATGGTTGAAAGAAAAAAACCGGGCCAGAAAGGAGCTAGGAAAAAATTCCAGTTCTCGAAACGATAATTTTCAAAACATTTTTTGGATTGTTTCAAAAGCCACTGGAATTTCCGGTGGCTTTTTTTTGTGAGGTCTAAATTGCAATGTCAAGGTCAGAACATACAACCAAAGGAGCCGCTTTCATGGCTCTGGCAAGTGGATTTTTCTGTATGGCGGGCTGTCTGGTAAAGTATGGCTCATATATCGGGGTCTACAGGATGGCTTTCTTTCGATTTGTCATAGGATTTGGTCTGATTGCAATCGCTGTTATGTTAGGGCGGGTTACGCTTGTCTTTAATAATAAGAAGCTGCTGTTTTTGCGGGGTCTTGCCGGCGGAATAGCCATCTTGATTGGGCTTGTTTCTATTACCAAACTGGGATTGGGTAAAGGCATGGTTCTGATATGTTCATACCCAATCTTTGCAAGTGTTATCAGCGCGGTGTTTCTGAAAGAACGGCTTCGGCTGTTCGATATCGGGGCCATTCTGACGGCGATTGCGGGTATTTACTTTATCGCTTATGAAGAGCAGCAGGGTTTTTCATTGCTGGTCTTTGGCAAGTATGAGCTCCTGGCGGTTCTCGGAGCAGTGATTGCGGGAATAGCTGTCTCGCTGATACGCAAGCTCCACGATACGGATAGCTCCTCGGCCATTTACTTTTCCCAGTGTGTGGTGGGGATGTGGCTGGTTTTAGGGCCATCTTTTAGCAACGAAGGTTCCGTCGGCCTGAATGGCGTCTTTATCCTGCTGGGCATGGGCGCCACTGTAACTGTCGGTCAGCTATTGATGACCGAGGGCTTTAAATACGTACCAGTCAAGACCGGCTCGTTGCTGCTTATGATCGAGCCTGTATTGTGCTATATAGCCGGTGTTGCAATATTCAGTGAACGTTTGACCGTCTATCGCGCGTTAGGTTCGTTGCTGGTAATCGGTGCTTGCATGGTAGTTATGGCCGGCAGAAAAAAGAAGGCCCTACCTGTAAAATCGAACCTGTCTGTTTGATACGTAATTGTGGTGGCATTTATGCTTTTGCGAATGTAATATATTAACGATATCACGAATGTAGCGAATCGGCAAAGTAAAGCTGTATAACAGAAAGGAACGTGCAATGATACGGGTTGCCATCATTGGAGCAAGCGGATATACCGGCGTCGAATCCATCGAAATCATTTTGCGCCATCCCGAGGCTGAGGTGGCTTATCTTACGGCTCTCGAATCCGAATGTGGTCACGCCGAGGATGTTTTCGGGCAGTTGAAAGGCCGGTGCGACATGCAGATTGAGCCGTTGGATTTTGATAAGCTTACCGGTCTGGCCGACGTTGCTCTTTGCTGCCTGCCTCATAAGGTTTCTATGGAATTCGTGCCGAAACTGCTGGACGCAGGGCTGAAGGTGATTGATTTTAGTGCGGATTATCGGCTCAAGGACGTCGAGATATATGAGAAGTTCTATGAGGTAAAGCATACTGATACTGCTAACCTGGGACGGGCTGTATACGGATTGCCGGAGTTGTACCGTGAGAAGATAAAAGGTGCGGACCTGGTTGCCAATCCCGGCTGTTTCCCGACGGGTGCTATACTGGCTGTAGCGCCGCTGTTAAAAGAAGGCCTTATTGAAACAGACTCTATTATTGTCAATGCTGTAACCGGCGTATCGGGAGCTGGCAAAAATCCATCCAGCAAATTTCATTTTCCGAATATGAATGAAAACCTGTTTGCATACGGGATCGGCT
>JBARPZ010000249.1:0-6170 GCA_049643445.1 Sedimentisphaerales bacterium | reverse complement strand
ACTTTTCTTTCAGCGGTATATCGGCCCCTGTAAGTTTCTATAAAAACATGTGTGACGCCCGTTTCTTTGCACCAGGCAATTGCGTTGTTTATGCCTTCATCGGTAGACAAGTAAGCACGGACGTTCTGGGCGGTAAACAGCGTGGAAATCCTTAAAAGCCCCTTATTTTCATTCGCCAAATCCCATAGCGATGGGGATTGCTGGGACGGAAATATTAAGGTGAGCAGGAAAATGGCTTTGATTGCAAACAAGATTTGTCCTCCTTTCAGTAATATAAAAAACAAATACAGCAACACATCCGGAGACTTATATAAGCACAATTATCACCTGTGTCCAGAAGATTTTACCTGCACCTTTGGTTCAACAGCCACCAGTGCCGATCTACTGGAAAAGCACCCATTCTGTGACGTTTTGCGCAATATGAATCCAATTCTTAGTTGGAGGTCCTAAAAACAAACAAAGCCCCGCAAACGGTCTCGAAACTGATACAAAATCAGGAATAGACCCGTCTCTTAGACCGGCAGAAATGCCGTTTTTCGTGGACTCTTTTAGAAATCCCAGGAAAATCCGCCATAAGTGGGCAAAATGGGTGGTCAACGGGAAAGTCAACAGCGTTTTTTGTCGATAAAAAACAGATTAAAGAGAAAAAGTAGTCCTATAAATGAACATAAACTTCATTTGAGGGATATTATCAAAGGCGCCGGCAAAAAGAAGCAAACAACATAAAATGCAAATCGTAAAAACTGTTGAATTGTAAAGTTTTTAGTTTCCTTAAGATGGATTGAGAATGGTATAATTATATGGGGTATCATACACACTATATGCTATTTACTAATGAAGAGGTAAAAGATGTTTGAGCGTTTTACAGACCGTGCACGTAAGGTGATGGCGCTGGCCAATCAGGAGGCCCAGCGATTTAACCATGAATACATAGGAACCGAGCACATCCTGCTGGGCCTGGTTAAAGAGGGCAGCGGCGTGGGTGCTACGGTCCTGAAGAACCTGGATGTGGATATAAAGAAGCTGCGGTTGGAGGTGGAAAAACAGGTCAAAAGCGGGCCGGATATGGTCACCATGGGAAAACTTCCGCAGACGCCACGAGCCAAGAAAGTTATTGAGTACGCTATCGAGGAGGCAAGGTCGCTTAACCATAATTATGTTGGGACCGAACACATCCTGTTGGGTATTCTGCGAGAAACCGAAGGTATAGCAGCCCAGGTTCTTATGAGCGTGGGTTTGAAGCTTGAGGAGGTGCGACAAGAGGTATTAAACCTCCTCGGTGCGGGAGTGGATGAAGGGCCGGCGGGACTTGGTATGAAGATGGGGCCGGCGGTAGGCAGAAAGCCAAAAAGCAAGACACCCGCACTGGATAGTTTCGGCAGAGACCTTACGGAATTAGCACGAAATGACGAACTTGACCCGGTTATCGGAAGAAAGAAGGAAATTGAGCGATTAGTCCAAATACTATGCAGACGGACGAAAAACAATCCTGTGCTATTAGGGGAAGCAGGGGTTGGTAAAACTGCCATCGTAGAGGGACTCAGCCAACAGATAGTCAATAAGCAAGTGCCCGAACTGCTAAAGGACAAACGAATTGTGGTGCTTGATTTGGCGATGATGGTTGCCGGTACAAAATATCGCGGGCAATTCGAAGAGCGAATCAAGGCGGTCATCAACGAGGTTACAAGAGCGAAGAACGTTGTTTTATTCATTGATGAGCTACACACGCTGGTGGGAGCCGGCGGTGCTGAAGGCGCTATCGATGCTTCAAATGTCCTAAAGCCCGCACTTGCCAGAGGAGAAGTGCAATGTATCGGGGCTACTACTCTGGACGAGTTTAGAAAGCATATTGAAAAGGATGGCGCGCTTGAGAGACGGTTCCAGACAATAATTGTTGAACCACCTACAAAGGATGAGACTCTGGATATTCTTAGGGGACTTCAGGACCGCTATGAGGCGCACCACAGAGTACGGTTTACCGACGAGGCCCTTTATCAAGCAGTGGAGCTGTCAACCAGATACATCGCCGGCAGGTGTCTGCCTGACAAGGCGATAGATGTTATCGATGAAGCGGGCGCAAGGGTTCGGCTTAAGAATATGACTCCTCCGCTGGATTTGACGGAGAAAGAAGGAAAGATTGAAAAACTGCAAAAAGAAAAAGATGAGGCGGTTAAAAACGCCGACTATGAGCGAGCGGCGTCATTGAGAGACGAGGCCCAAAAGCTGCTGGATGAGAAAACGCAACTACAGAAGACATGGTACGATGAGAATAAAGAGAAGACCGGGGAAGTGGACACCGAGATTATTGCGGAGGTCGTCAGCAATATGACGGGTGTTCCGCTGACGAGACTGGAGAAGAAAGAGACTCAGAGACTTCTGGAACTGGAAGCTGAATTGCACAATACGGTTGTCTCACAGGAGGAGGCAATCAGTGCCGTAGCCAAAGCGGTTCGGCGGAGCAGAAGCGGTTTGAAAGACCCGAACCGCCCCATGGGTTGCTTTATATTCCTTGGGCCCAGCGGTGTGGGAAAGACACTGCTGGCACAAGCTATCGCCGAGTTTATGTTCAGCAACAAAAGTGCGCTTATTCGATTAGATATGAGCGAATTTATGGAGAAGCACAATGTCAGTCGATTAGTTGGGGCGCCTCCCGGCTATGTGGGATATGAAGAGGGAGGACAATTGACCGAAAGGATTAGACGGAGACCTTATGCTGTGCTTCTGCTCGACGAAATAGAAAAGGCACATCCGGACGTTTACAACATACTTCTGCAGATTATGGACGAGGGCAGGCTGACCGACAGCTTCGGAAGAAGCGTCGATTTCAAAAATGTCATTTTAATTATGACCAGCAATCTCGGCGCCGACCTCATTAAGAATCAAGCAGGATTCGGCTTTGGCAAAAAGAGCCCAGAGGCTAATTATGAGAAAATGAAAGATATGCTGCAGAAAGAAGTGGAGCGTCAGTTTAGGCCTGAATTCCTGAACCGAGTTGATGACACGATAGTCTTCAGGGCGTTAACAAGAGAAGATTTACAAACTATCGTTGATTACGAGCTTGCGAAGGTGTTCAAACGGCTGACGGAGCACGGCTTGAGGCTGGAGTTGACCAAGCAGGCTAAGGAATTTCTCATCGACAAAGGTTACAATCCTGAATTCGGAGCAAGGCCTCTGCGAAGAGCAATCGAGCACTACATAGAAGACCCACTTTCAGAAGCTGTCCTGAGGGGTATATTCAAAGACAAAAACCTCATAAAGATTGACGTTCAGGACGAAGAAAACCTGAAATTTACCGGCTTTTCAGTTAAAGAAAAGGAGCCTGAAGAAAGCAAACAACCCATAGTACAATCACAATAACAAGGGTGTATTTCGTGCTCTGGCTTTACGTTTACCGCTACTTCTGCAGCATTTGAATTTCTTCCGGGCTTTGTTGTTGTGACAAGAGCGTTTTGAATTCTTTCATGTCAATCCACTCCACACGACCATCATCGACAAGCACCGCGCCAAGCCTGAGCACAATATAACCTTTGCCGACAAATAATGAATAGTAATCTCTTTCCGCATAAGCCAGGATTTCATCAGGTGTTGAATCAGGATCGATCCACAGTCCTCTGTATTGTAAATCGCCGAGCCGAGCGCTCCCAGGCAGATTCTCTCTCTGCATACCTATCCAGGATTCAGGAGGTACCGATCCGTACTCATCTCGGTACTGCTTAATCCTTTGTCTAAGACGGTCGACTGCCCGCATAGCTTCCGAGCGGTTAACCACATCTTTGAAGTGAAACATCGCCACTACCGCAATAGCCGTAATAACTATCACGGTCATAAAATCCCTCAATATGATCTTTTGCCGTCTGTTCATTTTTGGTAACTGGTAACTGGTAACTGGTGAATAGTAACTGGTAATTGATGAATCGTAACTGTTCAACTATTTAACCAATTACCACTTAATTTCTTCTTTGCCCTCTTGAACATTCAATTTGCCTTCTGCAAACAGTCTTATAGCCTGTGGATATGCGATACATTCGGCCTCAAAGACCCTGGCAGCGAGAGTTTCAGGTGTATCACTGTTTTTGACCTCACAGGCTTCCTGGACAATTATTTGTCCTTTGTCGTATTCGTTTGTGCAGAAATGCACTGTGCAGCCGCTTATTTTACAGCCGGCCGCAAGAACCGCCTCGTGGACATGATGACCCCACATACCCTGACCACCGAAACTCGGCAGCAGAGCAGGATGTATGTTCATAACGCGGTTTTCATATCGTGCGGGTATTTTCCAAAGACAAAGCCAGCCTCCCTGGACGATGAGGTCAACATTGGCAGCAATAAGTTCTTCCTCAATTCGCCTGCTAAATTCATCAATGCCAGGGAAGTCTTTTTTGCGGATGATTTTTACTTTGAGTCCGGCTTTCTTTGCCTTTTCGACGCCAGTCACGGTTGAGCGTGAACTTATTACGATGGCAACTTCGGCATTTAGCCGGCCCTGCTTAATATATTCGAGGATATTCATCAACGTTGTACCGCCGCCGCTGATCAGCACACCAAGCCGAACCGGTTTTTTATTTTGTGTTTTAGGCGCTGGTTTGTCTTCAATATCCTTTCCGAGATCTAATGCCTGGTTTACAAGTTTGTCGGCCTCTTTGTTTTTATCCCTGAAAACGAATTGCACTTTCCAGTTTTCTAACCGGCCGAGCATCTCAACGGCTTGCTGGAAAAGAGGCCTGATTTGCTCGCTTTTTACTTTGTATTCGCCATTAATCTGCTTGACAAGCAACTGGCTGTCACTGAAGACAATCAGGCTTTTGGCACCAATTTTTATCACGGCTTCAAGGGCTTTAACTACTCCGGTGTACTCGGCAACGTTGTTAGTATTGCGACCGATAAAGAAGGCTTTTGCCTGTAATTGAGTTCCGGCCGAGTCGGTTAGAATGAAGCCGGCAGCCGCTGGGCCTGGATTGCCTCTACTGGCACCATCTGTGTGAGCGATTACTTCGTATCTTGTATCTCGCATCTCGTATTTCGATGCCCTGACATTAAATATGCTTCTCGCCTCCAAGCACAAGTATTCTCGTGCAGTTTGGACAGCGGATAATATCATCCTTAGTCATAAGCAAATTCACGGACTCAGCAATGACGCCCATAAAGCATCCGCCACAGGTATAGACCTCTGTTCTTCCCTCCTGCTGCCGGTCAACCACTGCCAGCGCCTCGCCGTCGTATGTTTCGGCAACGCGTTTGAATATCTCCAGTGGACCGGTTGTTATAGTCTGCGCAACCTGATTCCATTCAATCTGGATTTCTTCAATTTCGGCCTCATATTTGGTGGCCAGGACCTCGGTTTCCTTTCGGGTCTGCTCAAGCGTTTGCTTTTGCTGGTCTATCTGATTTTGTATTGTTTCGCATTCGGCCTCGTCGGACTCGATATCTTTCAGTAACTCCAGAATCTGCGTTTCGTTTTTGGAATTGTCGGCTTTGGTTGTATTAAGCGCTGTGAGAAGTGCGGCATATTCTTTATTGGTTTTTGCGGTGTTGAGCGAGGCTCTTAACCTTGCTATTTGCTCATCTCTGGACTTGAGTTCCAATTCGAGTCGATCGGACTGGATCTTGGTCAGTTGAATCTCTTCCTTCTTGGCTTCGAAAGCGCTTTGGAGGCTTCTGATTTGATTTTCCTGGATAATTACATTTCTTCTACATCTTGCAAGTTTTGCCTTGGCGGCCCGGAGGCGATTTTCAACGCTTTGAAGTTTCACCAACCCATCTAATACAGGTCCCATTTATGCTCCTTCACGCCCCTTAAGTCCGCTTCGGGCGGATTTCCTTTGGGTCCTTAACGAGGCTCACCGACCCTGAAAAACTTGAAACCGCTTATTATGCTCTTTTATATTTTAATCTGCAATAAAAATTTCTGTTTTTTCTTTTATGTCGGTTGATTGTATAATCGTTGTGCAATGAAAAAGCTGTTGAAAAAACTCATTCAGGCCCAAACAACCGCTGATAAGGGCGAATTAGCCGCAGCAGAGATAATTTCAGCCGAGCTTGGTCGCTCAGGGATAGATTCCCGCATAGATAAATGGGACCGAACCAGGGCAAATATTACTGCACAGGTAAAATCAAGTGGGCACAAAGGTGCGCTTTTATTTGCCTGCCATCTCGATGTCGTCCCGCCGGGC
>JBARPZ010000248.1:0-4301 GCA_049643445.1 Sedimentisphaerales bacterium | reverse complement strand
ACCATTTCCTGCCGTTTCGATGCAAATGAAGCCCCTACAGTAGCCACCAGATCGTATTTTCCAACCGAAAGGTCGTTCATTTTCATAAAATTACCCATCCCGTCGGTTGCCGGCTGATTAACTTTCGTTAATTGCTCCCCGTCAGCCTCGTCTCTGACCCTTAAAGCCCTTGGAGTGTCGTATATTTTAGGGATAAGATCTATAAGCTGCCTTCCAGCTGATACTATCGCTCTTGTAAGATTATCAACAAAGGTGTATGTTCCCTTATCTGCCTGCTGAATCCGTGCTACAATGGCTTTTCCGCTTCGCTCGTTTGACGCTTGACCCTTTGAAGCTTCATACCGTCCAAGATGATCTTCAATATCAAAAGCCGTGGCTTGCATCATGGTCACAATCCCAGACGGTATTTCTGCTTGGCTTTCTCTCTTGGGCTTATCTATACCAGCGATAGCGTTATAACGAATATACATCCGATTTTTAATGTTGGCTTCATCCCATTCTCCCTCAAACCCTTTTATCTGCCTATGCTCAAGAATAAAGGGCATTTTGGGTGCAAGCGCAACCGTTTCGGTTGCGGCAGTGTTATGGGTTGGTATCATACATTCACCAGCCAAGAATAAATGCGACTTGCTATCTACCGTTATACATTTTGTAGCAACAGCCTCTATTTCTTTAATACTAATGATTCTATAATTCTGTGTTTGTTTTTTGTTTTCGCTCCTTAATGAATTCTGTTTATCAAGTTTATATTTCAATCTAAAAGAAGGAAAATATGGTGTGAATGTAAAACAATACATACCATTAGCTTCCTTATTAAAATTCCCCTTAATACCTAAACTTCTTAATAATTCAGAGAATTCAATGGCTAAACTTAATTTAGCAGTTGCAAATCTGCATTGTCTCTCGTTCTTTGCATTAGAGCCATCACCATCCATTAATCCCTGTAAAAGAGCCACTCTTTGTTTAAAAGAAGCTCTAAGATATTGTAATGGTATGTGTTTATTTTCTAATAAGTTTAATTTAACAAATTTATTACGAATTCCTAATAATGCCATGCCATAAGTTTCAGAGGCATTACTAATTAATCCACGCCTTAAAACCATACCTTCTGATTCTAATATATTAGATAATTCATCTACTGTTTTTTTATGAGCAAATATTTTAGCTCTTTTAGAATCTCCATCCGCTAACCATAATCCTAAAACATAAGGTTGAACAGGTAATTTCTTATGTGAAAGTTCAAGAGGTTTTGGTAAAGATATGCGGTGTTTTTTTAAAGACAACTTTTCAGTGGGTATGGTTTTTTTCTTCCAAATAGTTTTATAATCTGGACGTTGCCTAATTTGCTTTTCTTCAACTGTCCATAAATGATCCGGGCTTGTAATTATTGTAGATTTATCACTGAATGTAATTTTATAAGATTTTTCTTTATTTAATACAGGGCTTGCGCCAATGACAAAACACTGTTTCCCAAGTTCATCAAAAACAGAATCGCCTATATCTAACTCTCCGATGGTAGTCCATCCATTTGGAGTTGGGATCGGTGTTTTAAGACATAAATCCGCCCAATAATTGTACATTTCTTGTGAGCCTTTTGCGCCCCGGGTTAATGACAGGTAATACCTTTTACCATCGACGACAACCTCATCCCCGAATACCGGTATGATAGGAATATTCTTACCAGGCCATGTTCCTCTCTTTAAAACTTCGCCCCCGTTGATTTTACACCACTTAACTTCGTGGGTATCGACATCCCTATCACGAACAATCATGTCACCCCCCACCTGAAGCAACTCAGGCGTAACATCTTTTGTTAATTCGTGGATCTCACCAGATTGCATGAGAACAATCTTCTTTTTTATAGGGTTTTTGTAGAAATATTCCGCGATTCTCACCTTTTCGCCCTGTATCCACTCCCCGAACATTTCTTTATGAGTATCAAAATTCGTAGCGTCAGAACCCGGATAAAGCCTTTTATACTCATCTATATGGACAAGTTCATCAACAAACCCATATTTAGCATCTTCCAGTTGAAATTCGGTTGCAGTTGGGTCAAAATGCACCGACATGGGGTTGAGGATTCTCTTTATGTGTATATCCTGGTCAAAGCTCATATCGTCCGAATATTTAGTTATCAGCCGGAAATACCCTATAGAACAGGACACGGCACCCATGTAAGCGGTGTCATAAGCGATTGAAGCGTTACTCAGATACTCGATCTGCCGGATAAGGCCGTTATAAAGTTCTGCCATTCGCACATCGGCCTTATCGTCAACAGGAACAACCTTTATCCTGGGCCGGTTCATTTGTGCTTCCCCCCGCAACTGCCTCACGAACTTTTGAAGCTTGTTGACAGTAATAACCGGTCTGCCTTCCCCTTCCCTGTCGCTCTTAATCTTTGCAGGCCATTGACCCTCATCGACATCGTAAACGAACTTTAAATCATCTGTGGCCTCTTTATATATATGATCCCACCCTTGAGTGGCGGTTTTATAATTTGCCCTTGCCTGTACGATTAAATCTTCGTCTTTCATTTAATTTCCCATCCAGCTTCCGGCCACCATTCGCGGCCTTTGTGGTAATGGATTTATTTGGTAGTCTTCATATTTACTGCCAGTGAGAGTATATCTATACCAGTTCTCCATGAAATGATCGTATTCCTTGGCCGGTTTCCCCTTATCGTCGTAAACCCACCTTTGAACCTCGTACAAGTGCTGTTCACAAGTGTCGAACACAAAACATATCGCCCTGCCGTTCGGCCCCTTTAGCCTCGCCTTGATATTCGTGATTCCTGAAACTTTATCCTTGGATGCGACATATAAGGTTATTCCATGCCTGCCTAATTTGTTATAGATAGTCGTGAACGCGTCCTCGATGTCACTCCCCAACTGATTTCTCATGTAAGCGGTATCGCCCTTTGAAAGAGGGTCTATAAACGCTTTTTCTATCCTCATGCCGCTACGAAGTTTTCTTATAATATCGTCAGCGATTCCATCAGACGACAGGTTCTTCCAGGTCTCCGCTACGCAATACTCCTGGTTAAGCTTATCACCCGCCCAATACGAGATTGCCTGCGGGGTGCTTAAATGAAAATCTATCATTGCTACAACCGGCCAGTCGGTCGGAACGTCAAACGACTTAATCTTGTGAATATCCGTGTCAAACTCTTTCAAAACCCTGCCCACCAAAGACTTGAACTGCCCAAACACCCTCGGAGGTACGTCGTCCGGGTCGATATCCTTTATGAACTTCAGGATCTTCAACTCGGATATTTCCGCATGATTTTTGACGGGAATGTTGTCCTCTAAAAATTCCTCGGCTTTTCTGCCCTGGTCAATCACGGGCTTTTGCTTTTCAACATCCTCGTACAGCAATAAATCAAAGAACTGTTTAATCTGGTCGTCGTCCAGATGTCTTTTTAAGACCTCAAGGTCGCTGTCTAAAAGATCGGGGTTGTCGGTTATCTTCAGGCCGTCGACAATCCCTATGTCTTTCCGGCCGCTTAAAACTATGTCGTCCAGTATCCAGGCCTCCTTGATCGGAGTTAATGACATCAAGGTTTTGCCGTTATCCAGCAAAAGCCCCCGGCTCATAGCCTTGTATTTCGATTTCGGGGGCGGCTCATCCAGAATAGCCCCCTGCGCCCGGAACGATTCAAAAAGATCGTCGTCCTGGGAGTACGACATTAACGTTAGGGTCGAAGGGTTCTTCCAGCTACCGTCCTTGGAACAAAACTCCCATGAATACTCGATACCCTGCTCGTTCTTTCTCGTTTTATACCAATTTTTAGGGGCCCATTTTTTCAACTCCGGCACAAGCGTTTTACCAAAGTGCAGCTTCCAATCTTCCCCCGTCAGCACTAAATTCACCGGAGGGTCAATTCCCAATGACGATTTCCGGTAATAATGCCCGGATACCTCAACCGCATCAGGATCGTCCTTATCGACATACTCCCATGGCTCAAAACCCATCAGCCACGATATTAAAATATTAATAACGAGACAACTTTTTCCGATCTTGTTGCTCGATATAATAGCCGTTGTCAGCTTTTCCCTTACTACCTTTAGCGCCCGGGCCTGCCACGAGTAAGGTTTGAAAAAAAAAACAAGGTTGTCTTTCTTGTACTGCTCAAACTGTTCTGCCTGGGTCAGTTCAACCATTTTTATTTCGCTTTTGAATCTCCTGAATCTTTTTCAAAGAACCACGGGCTTTCTTCAGCCTTTCCCTGTAGCTTTTATTGTAATCCACAATTTTGTCGTACTCCGGCAACTTCTCGCGAATTTCTTTAACCGTTTCAGACA
>JBARPZ010000247.1:0-2602 GCA_049643445.1 Sedimentisphaerales bacterium | reverse complement strand
GATTGCGATGTCTTTGAGGTCTACCATGTTGTCGCGGTTCAAATCGGCGCAGTCTGTACATTCGTCGCACTCTCCTTTGATCGTTATAACCACAAAATCCTCCGCTACCGACCCCTTGGCATCGGTTACAGTCAAGGTGATCGTGTGAGGCAGGGGGCTGCAGTCACAAGATGTGTCCGGGCAGTGTACGCTGAGCAAGTCAGTCTGGAAGCTTTTCTGAGTGGACAGCATACCGTCTACGTTGGACTCCCAATTGTAGCGATAAGGTTCGGTTCCAAATCCTTCCTCCACCTGGCAGTCGAAACCGACCATGTCTCCCTGATTAAAAATTTCAAATTCCGCCGGTTTGAGTATCTCTACAACTGGAGGGAAATAACTCTCTGCTGCGGGTATGAAAGTGTCCGCTTTCAGAACCAACGTATCATCCTGGTAGTACTCCACTGGAATAATCCAGACCGGTATAAGCTCCTGCTGTTCGGCAGAGCCTGGATGTTCATAATAGCCCTGGGTGGCTTCCTCAGGAATTGGTACCGCCCGGTTGTATGCTACTTGAGCTTTTGCAGGGGAAATTGCCTCTCCATGTTTATCAAAGAAAGACCAGGTTCTATCGAAATTATTAACCGGAATCGAGCCTATTACTTCGACATTCCGCCAGTTTCCCATAGCGCCCATAACCTCGCCGTGTTCGCCATCATCATAGAGATAGACCTTCAGCCTCGCACCGGCACCGGCCACTGACACCATTTGTCCTCCTGCTGGGTCTCCTATAAGCTGCCGGGCATAAACGACGTTAGTATTCTGGTGAATAGGGTCCCCCCTTGGTTCACCCTTATCGTTTTCCTCCACTAAAGTATCCTGTTCTACAGTGGACTCTCCTGCATCATTTGGAAGAAGGCCGTACTCTTCCAAGAAAGATTGTGCCGCTTCTGCGGCCTGCTCCGGAGGGAATTGTCCCGCATCCGGATTAGCAGCGAAAAGTTTGCCCTGGTTCTGAAAATAAAATTGACCGCTGGCCTTGGATACTTGCAAAACCTTGGGGTTGGCGGGATCACTAACATCTGCCATTACTAAAGTGTCACAAAACATATTACCTACTTCACCTGTCAATCCGAACGCTTTTCCAATATCCTGAACGTATTCCTCGTTCACTGTACGTGGGACAACCCTGTATACATTCATTGTTTCGAGACTATTGACGGTCAGATACGGCGGACTGCCTGCCACATGGTCCCAATACCAATACCATCCGTTGTAAGAAGGGTCTGACGAAACATAACCCTGGCCCCAAAGATGGTCGTTATAGTTATTATGTACTTCTGCAAGAACACGGGCTACTGTCCCGCTGGGCTGAGTCGCGTCGGTGGTATTAAACCACGCCTGCGTAAGGGTCTGGCCGGGAATGGTCCACCACAATATCGTCGTTTTTTTCATCCTCTGTGCCCAATCCCTGCCGAAATTAGTGGCCCCATAGCTGCTGGTCTTAAAACCTAACATCAAGTGCAGCCCATCAAAGGTTGTGTACCAATATGCCTTGGAGCTATCACGCAATAAACTGCAGCACTTAACCGCCATCCATTCCAGGTCATAGTCACCCCATGCCCGCCGGGCCTCCCCGGGAGTCACAGAGCCGTCGGCAAACGGTATCGAGCTGAGAGTTTTGCTCCAGTATGAATCCCAAGCCGTGCCACAGTGACTATTTCGAAAGTGAATATCGGTGCCATCAACCCATGAATTCTCGCTGCCTCCATAAGCAGAACTTTTGTAATAGTCTTCGCTGCAGGAGCTGCAGCCCAGAGAAAATACTTGACTCCATCCCGGAAAGCTATCAACCTTGTTGTTGAATCTATCGACACAGGTCTCAAAGTATGAGCCATTACAGCCTCCACAGCCGGATGATTGCCAGGCAAATGTTTGAAGGGGAGTTGCTGCAAAACTCGCCACCACAAAGCAAACAATTAAAGATTTTCCAAAATCAGACATTTTCCATATCTCCAATAAAGTTATAAAAACGAAGTGAAAATTCTTCCGACACTAAAAAAACTAATCCGGTGCTGTCAATTGAATTTACTGCCACCTCCTTCCTGAGACTTTATGTATGGTAAAATGTATGGTGAACTTTCTATAAAAAGCGCTCCTCTTTTCCCGATTGAATTTCACGCAGGGGCCTGAATTAGCACCTTCCTCCCCACGTCCGCAAACAATCATAGCCTTTTCTCTTCAAATTGCAAGAGAAATATTGCTAATAACTACTATAATTTTTTCTTTATGAGAGATTATCAATTTTGAGAAAATCGATTTGCTTTTCAACTGCTACCAAGCCAAGATTGAAATGTATGACTTTCGGGTGGAAAACCACTGTTTTTTGCCGTTTATTAAGATTTTTGATCCTTTCGCGGTGAAGGGAAAAGTATTAGTCTGTCAATAAATGCTATTATTATGGCCAAAAGGCCGCAGGCGTAATGCTCACGGCCGCTTTAACTTCGTATGACATGGGACATGGTGACAAACCACTTAGCCCGGCCCTGGTCCCGTAGTCGTGAAGCTCCAGACCGCACCTGTGAATGTGCCGTAGGCACCGACCTCATCGATACGCCAGTAGTAC
>JBARPZ010000246.1:0-1877 GCA_049643445.1 Sedimentisphaerales bacterium | reverse complement strand
CCATCATGGATGTCGAGGACCTGAGTTTCGTCGATACCCAATGCTTTGGCTGCCTGCTGCACTTCTTTTTCCCGCCGTTTTGCGAGTTGTCCGCCAGCCATTACGGCGTGGCCGATATCACCGTTCGTTGTCGAGACGAATTTTACGTGATGTCCCTGAGCGGCCCACATAGCGGCGACACCGCCGGCCCTGTGCTCGCAGTCGTCCGGGTGCGCGCCGAAAACGATAATGCGCAGCTTACCATCATCCGCGTCGCGCTGGGCCGCCGAGACCAAGCCGGGCAGGCCAAATACCAGTGCCAACATCGGTAATGTTAAAATCAGGGTGAAAATGTTCTTTTTCATAATTTGCCTCCGAATGAGAAAAACACAAACCAGTTACCTGCTCTTTCACGAGAAAGTAAGACTACAAGGCGATCCTGTCACCGCTGTACTAAAAATTTGTCGAAATGTCAATATATTTGTGGATTATAAAGAGCGAAAAATCGTTGAAATATATAAACAATTAGTGCCGTTTCCAATAAATAAGTTCGACTTTTTGATTCGCCTTCGGCGAAACTATTGAAATAGATTCCTCCGCTTCGCCCCCGTGCTTTCTTGCGAAAGCAAGAACAGGGGCTTCGGTCGGAATGACAGTCCGCCATGGGCGGATTTATACTCACTTTTTAGAAATGGCACTATTATTCTTAATAATTCTCTCTCACACTTTACCGGCGGGCATAAAGTAAACAACCGTGGCCGTGACACCATCGGATGTCCAGATAACTTTTGCCCCCAGCGCTTCCAACTCTGTTGCGATTTTAGCCCATAGTTGCGAAGGTGGGCCATTTTGTGCCATCACTGATTGGGGGCAACAATAGTCGTGTTGAATATATCGAGCGGCGTCGTCAATAATCAACATACCACCCGGCTTGACAAGCTGCATTGCAACTTCGGCGCATTGGTCCCTGAGCCTGCCATCTACGAGGACGAAGTCAAGACTTGCTTTGGGCAGTTCGGCGGAAGCGCGAACATATTCCGACGGCGATTGATCCTTTGCCTCCAAAGGAGCGTAAAGTAATTCAACGTTATCGATACCCTTATCAGACAGCATCTTCTTAATCCGCTTATACCAATGGTCGTTATGCTCGATGCTGGTCAAGTGCGACATCTTCTGCGCAAACCAGAGTGTGCTTCTGCCGGAGCCCCATTCAAGACCGACATCGCCCGGCTTCAATCTATCATCGAGTATTTCCACGGCCTGCCGTGTCAGCCAGGGAACATCGGGATGCGTCCTTATCCAGATTTGTCGTCGCAGGAGGGCATAAAGACATCGAGGACTCAAATAACTCAAGATGAGCTTGAAAGTTACCTTCACAAAAAGAGCCTCCCTGGTTGCTTACGCGGGTCGTTTGTACTGAGGGACCTTCAGACGCTCACCTTTCTTCAGGGCCGACTCATGCGCGACGATATCGGGCACGGTGTAGGCCAGCGATTCATATACGTCGATCGCAGGCCGGCGATTGTGAACCAAAGCGTCAATAAATTCGTGGGTAAGGAAAGTGTGCGAGCCTTCGTGGCCACTGTTGTGACGCAGTGGCTCGGGCAGCATGTCTGTTTGCCAGAAGTGAGGCTGTTTGTATTGCTCGAATATCGGAGCTTTGCGAAGGAACCCGGCGTCGTCTTTTTCCATCTGCTCGCTGGAGCGGACAATGACCGGGCCCAAACCGTTTGGATGGGGGGCGAAGAAACTCATCTTATCACCTATCCACTGCGCCCGCTCGCAGCCGCGATGGGCACCCTTCCACCAGATGTTGACTCGAAAGGCATTGCCGCGATTGGTCCTGAACATTGCGGACTCGTTCCAGAACGGGTTGGCATACGCGTTGTCTTTGAGGA
>JBARPZ010000245.1:0-2377 GCA_049643445.1 Sedimentisphaerales bacterium | reverse complement strand
AGGTGCGTCCTTGCCGACACTCCGAATTATCCTGCCATTATAACTTTCAGAACGCGATAAGCAATCCCAAAATTCCTGCCAAAACAACACACCTTTGCACTATTCGAACCAATTTTTTTGTATCTATTCAGCGCTTAAAAATCGCTTTACTATTTCACCACTTCAACCCCGTTAGAAGTCCCGACCGAAGCTCTGATACTCCACGAATCCTATTCACTTCTAACGGGGTCAACCTTTGCCCCGTCAACAAATTCCGAATACTTTTTAGCCAGCTCGCCCCGCTTCGGCATTTCACTTTCCACAACCAAAATCCGATAGCGCAGCATCAACGTTTCACCGGCGCCGATTTTCTTCTTGAAGAAAGCTCCGAACCGGCCGTAATCACGGTAAGCCGAATAGATGACAGGCCTCGGATTGTCGGGATGATCCATATAGAGAACACTGTAACGTTTGCCGTTCAAACCATAAGACATCGCCGCCCAGGGAAGGTCCTTGTCCTTTTTAGGATCGATACCATCTTTATGAAACAGGTAAGTTGCTTTCACATCTTTCCCACCCTTGGCAACACCATCGTGCGGCCGATACTGAAATCCCGCGTGTTCCGGGTCGCCGTTGAGCAATACATCACCATTAACAGCTTTCAGTTCGGTGAGAAATTCCAGCAAAAGGATTGTGGGGTCGCTTTGACGAAACACCGTTGTATTCCGCTTCTCAGCAATAATCGTTCGGCCGTCTTTGTCATCCCAGTGAACAAGCGAATTCGATCTTGCAAGCACAGGGCCGGCCGTCAGTTCCAAAAATTTCTGATGCTTCTGGACCCTGCCCTGCTCACCCATGTGCCAGAAATCAAATCTCTGGCCTCCGAATTCCAGCCTGTTCCAGCCTATGAATATACCGCGATGATGTGGATACAGAATCTTTTTTGTCATATACGGATGCAGGCCGTCCGGACCATTGGTCAGCAGGTTCTCTCCGGCAGCATCGAACACGTGTAAAAAGGTTTTGTATGTCTCCAACACACGCTGCTTCGTTGACCTGTCAAGTGCGTACATATACCGTGTCACCTTGCGCCCGCCGAAAAGCAAATCCAGATATTGGCCTTCTGTGTCCTTCCAGGAAAACGTCTCCTTATCTTCTTGTTCTCTCCGTTTCAAGATAGCAGTCCACCTGTTTGTACTACCCGCCTTGGCACGCGGCATTACCCACCACAACTGGGCCTTCTTATCGCTGCCCATCACAATCTGGCCCGGTATCCGCATCCCATATATCCGCGCCATCCCCCTGCTGGTCTGCATGAGACGAACCGCAATTTCCTCAGCAGGCACATTCGCAAAAGAGGCGGGCAAATCAATGACGGTATGAACAGGCACATCGACGCAATCAACCTTCGCCGAGACCTTAAGACTGATGGTTTCCGCCCAAGTGGCAGAGCTGGATCCACAAATCGCGGCGATTACCAGTATCACAATGGTAACCTTTCTTTCGCTTCTCATATCTGGTCCTTTCTCACTAATCGATATATCAACCTCACAGCTTCCACGGTGCCCTCATGCTTCGTCCTATCATACTGTCTGCGGCACTGTCATTTATAAAGCGTTCATTCTTCGGGTCCCATTTCACTTTCCTACCCAGCAGCATCGCGATATTACCGAGATGGCAAACGGTAGAAGAACGGTGCCCGATTTCGGCCGAGGCAATCGGGTCCTTACGGCTCTTAATACAATCCAGGAAGTTCTGCTTGTGGTCCCTGCTGTTGTAGAGTTTAATTTCATCCGCCCCTATCTTTTCCTTCAGAAGTGACTTCGGCTCAGCATCTATTTTGCCGCGTGTTACGAAAACCCATCCCTCGCTGCCTTCGAAACGTGTGTTTCCTCCCCCGGTTGTCAGAAGCAATTTGACGCCGTTGGCATACGTGTACGTGATATCCACTTTCTTTGCGGTCGTGAACAGCCCGCTTTCGGGGAAATCACCTTTGCCCTCGATTTCTACCGGGCCTGTATCATCGGAGCCATTGCCCCACTGGGCAATATCAAGATAATGAGCGCCCCAGTTGGTCATCTGGCCGCCTGAGTAATCCAAAACAAAGCGGAACTGATAGTGACATCGCTGTTCGGTATACGGTTCCCACGGAGCAGGCCCCAGCCACATATCGTAATCGAATCCTTCCGGAACAGGCTGAGCCTCCCACGTCGGTGGGCACTTCTTGTTGTTTCCCGGAATCCCGACTTTAATCGTATGCAGTTTGCCAATTCGGCCGTTGCGGACCAGCTCACAGGCATTGCGAAACTCGCTGTCCGAACGCTGCTGAGAGCCCGTCTGCAGCACTCGCCCATAACGTTTTACAGCATCAGCAAGGGCACGTCCCCCGCCTATCGTC
>JBARPZ010000244.1:0-2882 GCA_049643445.1 Sedimentisphaerales bacterium | reverse complement strand
AGCGGTGCCCGGACTGAAAATCCGCCTGAGTGTAATCTCTATCGTATAGACCCATATTCTTGATTCTCGATACTGGATACTCGATACCTGACTCTATATATATTGTATCGTCAATTTCGTGAAATGTTCAAGGGAAAAAACTCAGGCCTCAGGATTTGGGGCCTTGCCCGCCAGGCAGCGTGGCGGGCGAGGTATTGGATTTCATTTTCTGAAATATCAGCATAAGAACAAATCCGAAAATCACCATATTAATCCCGAGATTTTGCGAAACAGTTCCACCCTTATAGATTGCCCACCAGGCATACTCAAACGGGTTATCATCACGCAGGAATTCCATGAAAAAGCGTAAGAAGCCGTACATTACTAACATCAGGCCAAACGTACAACCGGGTTTATTAAATAATCCGCTCTCCTTTTTGGAGGAGCAGGCGTTCCGGGTCCTTCGCCAGAAAAGGTAAAGTAAAAATGAGCAAAAAACCGCAACTGCGGATGAGTACAATTGTGTAGGGTGAACGTGCAGGCAGCGATAAGGGCCGTTGTTGACCATGTCCTTTTGCCGCTGGCTCAATTGTGTATACGGTTTTAAAAATTTGGCAGGCTCTGTGCCGTCGAAGGAATAATTAAAAAATTCGTCCGGCACTTCCAAATAAGGTTTATCTCGGTCCCTATGCGGATTCGGTTGCACTTGACTATTATATGCGAATGAGCTGTAAGGGTACCGGATGCCCCAAAGCTTATCTGTGGGCTTACCGAAGCAGCATCCATTGAGAAAGCACCCGATTCTGCCGAACACCAGCGCCAGCATCAGCCCGATTGCCAGAATGTCAAGGTAGCGGCGAATGGGAAGCTTGTGGCGCCGCAGATAAAAGAAGACGACAAGGACAGCTAAAACCACTCCCCCTAACAGCTCAAGCCCGCCCTGCCAAATGGCAAAGACAGAAGCAAGGTCCCCGCGGAATCTGTCGAAATAGTGAATTACGTAAAATAACCTCGCCCCGACTACGCCGGCGATTAACGTATAGAGAGCTGCGTTAGTGATAAGCTGAGGGTCTGGTGTGATATCCCGGCTAAGGCGTCTTATCACGAAAACCGCTGCAAGAAAACCGATAACCATCATCAGGCCGTAGCTTTTGATGGTCAAATGGATAAAAGGTATTTCAAAAAGTTCAGGATACATTTAGTTCGCCCTCACAGTTCTCATCTCGTTCGAATCATGAATTTCATCCGCAGTTTGTTTTTCGTTATCTTCATCGGGTACAACAACTTTGAGTTTAACTTTTTGAAAGATTATAATTAAAACGATGCCCAAAGTCGCCATGTAAATGCCCAGATTTTGAGAAACAGTTCCCCCTTTATAAATGGCCCACCAGCCATGCTCGAAAGGATTATCATCACGGAGAATTTCTAAAAAGAACCGGGCGGCCCCGTAAAGAATAAACATCAGCGCAAACGTACAACCGGGCTTTGCGAAAAGCTTTTTGGGATTGTTTGATTTTACGGCATTTTGTGACCTTCGCCAGAAAAGGTAGAGTAAAAGAGAACAAAGAAGCGCATTTGCGAATGAATATAATTGGGTCGGGTGGACAGGCAAACACTGGTACTTGCCGGTTGTGACCTTCTCCTTCTGCTCTTGCGTCAAATCTTCATGTCCTTTTAAGCCCGAGTATGTTTGTCCATTGCTATTGTAATAGCCGAAGAATTCGGCGGGCAGTGGCAGGTGAGGGTCAGGCCGATTTCTCTTCAGGTTCGGATAAACCTGGCTCCGGTAAGGGTCTGAGCCGTATGGAAATCGGACGGCCCAGGGAACCTTGGTTGGCTTGCCGAAGCAATCGCCTTTTAGAAAGCATCCGATTCTGCCAAATGCAAGTCCCACCATCAGCCCGATAGCAAGAATATCGAAGTAATGCCGGATAGAGAGTTTGTACCAACTCAGGTAGAACAAGAGGACAATGATGGCTAAAATCACACCTCCCAAAAATTCCAGTCCGCCATGCCAGATAGCAAAGACAGATACCCATCGGCCACGGAACTGGCCGAAGTGATGGACCACATAAAACAGACGTGCTCCTACTACCCCGGCTATTAAACAATAGAGCGATGCATTAGTAATGAACTGGAGATTGTCTGTGATATGAAGGCTAAGGCGTCTCATCACCAAGACTGCGGCAAGAAAGCCGATAACCATCATCAGGCCATAGGTCGGTAGAGGCCAATCAATGTAAGGTATCTTGAAAAGTTCAGGATACATGTATGTATAGCGGATAGCCTATAGTTTAACTTTCCTGGTTTCTCGCCGGGCTTGTTTTAATTTTATTGTTCTCATCGAGGATGACAACTTTCGGCTTAAGTTCTTTCGCCTCTTCGGGGCTGCAATAGGCGAAATTGAATATAATAATAAGGTCGCCTGTCTTCACCAACTGAGCCGCGGCACCAAGTATCACAATCTTGCCGGAATTCGCCTCCGCCGGAACTGCGTAGGTCTCCAGCCTGTTGCCATTATTGATATCTGCTATCATAACAGACTCATAAGGCAAAATCCCCGCTGCCTCCATGAGCACAGAGTCTATGTAGATACTGCCCACATAGTGGAGCTTGGCATCGGTAACCGTCGCACGGTGCAGCTTACTTTTTAAAATCTTTACAAACATAATTCGCAAATCGCCTCTTGAGTTTCGATTTACTATTCAATACCGGCTTAAAAGGCATTATTATAGATTATTCTTGCCTTATGTCCACGACAATGTTGTCAATTAAACGCGCCGCCCCGATTCTGACGGCGACCGCGGCGAGGACTTCGCCGATAATCTTGTCGAGTTTTTGCAGGCTCTCGGCATTAACAATACTTACATACTCTATCTGGATTGACGGCGCTTGACTCAATA
>JBARPZ010000243.1:0-27742 GCA_049643445.1 Sedimentisphaerales bacterium | reverse complement strand
GTTACGGCCATTTTGGGTTTGTTTGGGTTTGTTTTGGCATTTTATTGGCTTTAATTGGCTTTGAATTGGCTTTGTATTGGGTTTGAATTGGCTTTGAATTGGCTTTGTTTTCCCAATTGACCAAGTGTCCATTTGTACATAATCCCTTGTTAATACTTTGTTTACGTTCAACTTGACTTTTCGGAAATTGGCTTTGTTTTGCATAAAAAGTTTATTTTTTCGTACGTAGACTTTCGTACTTCGTAAGTCGTTTATTAATCGCGGATTAAAGGGATTTTTTAGCCACAAAAAAGCACAAAAGCACGAAGAAATATTTAATCGCGGATTACGCCGATTCACACCGATTTTGATTTTGCCAGCTTGGTGTACTTTGCAAAACCTGCTTTTAAAGCCAGCTTTGTCGCAGGTTATTGCCTTCGTCCACAAGGCCAACACAATGGCCTTTTTCAGAAGCCGGCTAAATAAGAGATTTATAACCATAAATACACCCCCCAGTTAGATAACGCTTCGCTATCTCACCCCAATGAGATAACGCTTTGCTATCTCACGGGGCTAACGGGGCAAGAAAATGTTCAAAAAATTAGGCTTGCTTGCCCTAAGTCCTTGCCACTCGGTGGCTTACGACTTGCGGTTCTCCGCTAAATCCGTCGCCTGCTGGCGGTTTACGTTTGCCTGCTGGCAAACATGAAGGTATTTTAACAGATTTCCAAACAATAGTCAACAAAAAAATGACCAAAAAAGAAAATTCAAAACGAATTAGCCACGAAGACACAAAGGCACAAAGAACAATTAGACGCAGATTGACGCAGAAGAATTGAGCCACAGATTCCATTGGCTACGGATAGCACTGAGGAGTAAAAGCACAGAGGGACAAAGGGGCAAAGAGCGTAAGAGCACAATAAAAACACGTGATTGTCGACAGTTTTCCTTTTTCCAAATCATTAAGTATAACAGGCACTTTTTCCTACCAACAAAATAATTGCATTATCTATCATTTTGGGAACTGTCGTATTCCAGTCGCCGGATAAGTATTTTTGCCAATTATCTTCCATATCCATTATTTCGAATGAAAACTCAATAATCTCCAAATACTTGTTCACTGACTCACCAGCGTTAAAATAATGGAGGGTATGCTTACCATCCATAGGCATAAGCTTTTCGGGAAAAAGAAAATGAAGTAATTTTGAATTAGAAACTAATTTTGCTTTTCCTTTCATCAAGTGTAATTTTTCGTAGGTTTCTCTTAAACAACAATTCATTTCTTCCATATCGATATTACCATTTTCCCAGAAACTTTCTAACTGTTCGATTTCTTTCTTACACGAAAGTATATTGGCCTTAAATTCATCGAAGTATTTCATTTTTGCCGCCTGGCTGTTCATACCCCAAGCCACCAACGTTGCATATACAATCTCAAGATTGCGTTCGTCTCTCAAGAAGGATTCAATGTTTTTGGAACCATTCCTTAAATTAATCACCTTCTTATAAAAATACAACTCGGGCCCATTTCCAAATTTTTCATCTATCTCTTGTATTCTGTTGTTTTTAATGCACTCGACTATTTGCTTAATTTTTTTCTCATGTTCTTTAATCATTATCGCTCCTTTTAGTTTCTCACGAAATTATCCGACCTGCTTTTCTATTGTCTGTAATAAACTTCTTCCTATCGGGCTATCAACTGGCAGGAAGCAATTTTCCGCTCCGCATGACGGACAAATTGGGCGCTTTGTCATAAATCTCCAAATCGCGTAAATCAACGCCATGGTCCAAAACAAAGCAAAACTACCATCTAAAACAGGGACAATGTTTGGGTCACAAGAAGCTAAGTTCAAGAAGTCTTCAAAAGACAAACCATACTCTTCTCTGTACTGTATAAAGTAAATTATGAAGATTAGAACAGGTAGGAGCAAAAGGCTCAATTCGACTTTAAACGAACCCTTGGCTTTCTTTTTGGGAGCACCAACGAAACCACAATTCTTGCATAACATTTGTTTTCTCATTGCGTTTATCCTTTTGGAATACCAATATCACATGACGAAAGCCTTTAAGATTAAAGAACTGCTGCATCAAAAAACTTCATGTTTCGGGCATTTTTCTTTCATTCACTCAGAATGTAAGGAGGGGTTAAATCAAAAGCCCCTTCTTCCTTTTTCAACTATCTTAACTTTGGCTTTTTCAGACGCTTGGTAAACTTTCTTGTACATACCAGCTAATTGCCTAATCTTAGGCCAATGAACATAAGCTAACAAACCTTCGTTCTCGCTTATCCTATCGCTTGTCATTGTTAAAAGAAGTATCTTTGTGTCATTACAGTTCCATTCGACAACATAGCTAAAAGATGCTCCTTTTAACATAAAGGGAAGCGAATGTACAATAAGTGCCTCGGAAAGCTCAGGATATAGTGGCCCTTCGGGTCTTCTTTCATGATGCTGAAAACTTCGCCTCTTAACATCGATTCTTTTGGCCAAAATATCCCTATATCCTTCATTTACAAGCGGGCGAATCGTGTCAGTGTAATACATGGTTGGGATACCATATTTCTTTTCCAAGTTATCCAATACACCCATAGGACTCGAGGTATCAAAACATATCAGAAAGGACTTGGGTTCACTCTGACCGATACTTGCGAACATAATTAACATCCCACTAATTCCTTGAGAAGTCATATGTAAAGGAAGTGGCCTACATTCCAACATAAATTGAGAGTTATAAATATCATAATAGTCTTCCAGGACAGGGTATATGCCTGGCTTCTTTAAGAGACATTCAAGTGACTTTGGGTCGGCTGCGTACTCTTTACCTTTGTATTTGACATAGAAACTCTTTATTTTCTTTTCATCTAATAACTTTAAAGCCTTTTCTTTTTGGTGGGACGGTGTGTTCCATCGTTTATCATATGTTTTGTCTATCTCAAATTTCACATTTCTGTCAAAGGAGTCCATTGTTATCAAGCCATCATAAATCGGAATCTCATTGTTCTCAAGTTCATTAACAACTTGTTGTAACGAAGCATTCAGTGACACGCCAAACACACGAAAATCAGTGCAGTTAGGGTCGCTCGTGGTTTTTTCATCTTGTATCTCTGCTTCTTTTTGGGGAGAATGTTCCTGTGAAAAATCTTTAGTTTCCTTATCATTTGCAACAAGTCTCCCAAAACTATACTGAACCTTTGAGCCTGATACTTTGACTACAACTTGAGTTTTCAGACCGTCCTCAAATTCGGCAACTCCCTTGTATTGGTTCGGAGATTCCTCCTCCAATACCAGTGATGTACACCGCTTACCGGTGGTATTTAGCCGATTCTTAATGATGTCTGCCAGGCATTTCTCATCCGTCAAGGCCGTTTGAATTTTCTGAATTGATCGGTTAGCTTTCTCGGCTACATCCTTATTTTTATCTTTCGTGGCCTTCTTAAGCATAGGCAAGACGTGTTCTGCCTGAAGTAACATATTGCCCAAGGCCTCAACTGCATACTCCCGTGTCTGGGTATCCCTATCTTTAAGGAGTTTTTCCAAAGCAGGAATTGCGTCTGAACCGGTCTGGCCCATTTCGCGAATAGCTCTTGCAGCATATCGTTTTTGATATTTGTTTTTTCCTTCCAGTGCCTGAATTAATGCAGGAACGGTTGGCTTGCCGATTTCGGCCAAAGATTTAGACGCATCCTTTGCCTTGCTTTTGTGTCCAAGTTCTTTTATTAAAGTTTCTATATTATTGGCTAAAGCCGGTGAACCGAAACTTAGACAAAGCATTAAGTTCGTTACAAGAATAAGCTTTTTCACGGTTATCCCCTATTCTCATCATCTTTTGTTTGGCAGGGGGCACATCACTCAATTGACGAACTGGAATCTGCACAATAGTAAGCGATCCCGCTGGCCTTATAGAGACAACTTTGTCCTTATGTCGTGCAAGGAGTTCCCTGCCTCGCTCCCATTTAGTTGAACTAAATAATACAAATTCTTCCAACTATACATTCGGTGTAATTGCTGCCAGCCTTAAATTATTTTATAGGTTTCCCTCGTGTCTTACACTAATTGAACGACTGAGTTTAAAAGCTCACCAAAAGCCCTCGACTGCGCTCGGAATGACGGTAAGGAATATCGAATCCTTCGACTGCGCTCAGGGTAAACTCCAAGCTCAGTGTAAACTCACGAGGCAGGCTATATAAATGATTAATGATGAGTGATTAGTTGTGGGAATTCAGAAGTTAGAAGGGAGAATTTAGAATTGGGCGTTGAGATTGCTTCGGCCTAAAAGACAGGCCTCGCAATGACATTTTCTTTTGGATTCGGTGCCTGCGCAGGAATGACAACCCCTCGCAATAAATTGCGGGGGCTAAACGCAAAGGCAACCCCGCCAACAAGTGACAGGGTTAACGGAATGGAATAGAATTATGTACCCCTGGCATGAAGCCGGGGGCTTTCGGAGAACGTATTATTTATTCTTATGGCGCAGGCGATGAATCATGGCCAGGACCTCTGCGACGGCCATGTATAAAGTCTGCGGGATAAGGCCGCCGAGTTTTACCGTGGAATATATTGTTCTTGCGAGCTCCGGTTTTCTTATGATTGGGACGCCGTAGGCGCGTGCGACTTCCCTGATTTTTTCCGCCATAAGGTCGGCTCCCTTTGCCACCATGACGGGCGCATCCATCGTTTTGGCATCGTAGCGCAGGGCGACAGCGAAGTGTGTCGGGTTGACGAGGACGACAGAAGCCTTGGGCACTTCCTGGAGCATGCGCGTCCTGGACATCTCTATCTGGAGCCTCCGCATTCGGCTTCTTACTTCCGGCGAGCCATCTATGTCTTTGCGCTCACGTTTTACTTCCTGCCGGGTCATTTTAAGGTCCTGGATGTATTTCCATTTTTGATAAAAGGCATCTGCAATACCTATAACCAACAGCGCAATGCCAACGCGTATCAAAAGGCCGAGTATTAACTTCGCGGTAGCTACAAGTATTTGTGCAGACCAGGCCCATCGAAGGTTGGCAAGCATATCGAGCCTGCTTTGAAGATAGAACCAGACGATGAGTGAGACAAAAAGCAATTTGAATATGGATACCAGGAGTTTTACCATAGAGCGGGCGTTTACGAGCTTGGCAAATCCCGTTACCGGATTTAGCTGACTGAATTTCAAGGTTATAGCTTCCGGCGCGAAATTCAGGCCGCCGATAGCAGTACAAGCCAGGATGGAGCCGGCAAAAAGTGCAGCAAGAATCGGGCAGACAATAAGTATCGAGTCGGTAATTTTTGCTTTTGTGAAATTCCAAAATGACATGCTGTCAGCGAAGGCAGCGGTTTGGCATGACATGCCTGTCTTGACCTGCGTAATGAACCATTTCAGAAGACTCGGACCCATTAAAACCAATATCATTATCAGCGCCAGGAGTGTGACAATCGAGGTCAATTCCTGGCTTTGGGGGACTTGGCCCTTCTTCCTGGCTTTCTCCAGCTTTTTCGGTGTTGGCTGTTCGGTCCTTTCGGCGGCTGGCTTCTCCGGCATAATTTATACCTATCAACAAAACAAGAAGGGTCAAGCAACAACAGGTTTTGGATTTTAGATTATCTTTTTTGGTTTTGAGTTTTTAGTTCAATAAGGCAGCAGTTTGCCCATCCAATCGGCGAATTCAGCAACGAATCCGTTAATAAACGGGAAAAAAATCATCACCATTAACAGGCCCAGGCCCACACGCAGCGGCAGACTAATGAATAGAATGTTCATCTCCGGAACTATGCGGGACAGCACAGCTAACACCACCATCAAGAGCAGGAAGGCCGCCAGGATTGGTGCGGCCAGTTTCAGACCGGCAATGAACATTGCTGAGCCGGCTTTTACTACTCCGCCGGTCAAAACCGGTATCGTCGGGATGCTACCGGCCGGAAACGCCTCATAACTTTTCGAGATAATCAGCAAAAGCAAATGGTGACCGTTTGCGCTTAAGAACAGGAGTAAAAATATCATTTCCAACAAACTGCCCAGCGGCTGGGTCCTCTCACCGGTCAATGGGTCCAGAATCTCGGCCATAGATAAACCCATCTGCCGTTCGATAATCCTGCCGCTGAGCTTAACGGCAGAAAATACAAGGGCGGCGATTAATCCCAGAGCTAAGCCGTAGGTGGCTTCGTTGGCTATCAGCAATACCGCCTTTAGTACAGAAACGCGATTGGGCTCGACGGCCAGAGGTGATACTACGGAAAAGAAAATCGCCAGCAGAACGGTCAGGCCAACTTTGATCCTGACGGGGATAGTCTTCCATCCAAAAACAGGCAGCACCATAAAAAACGCTGAAATCCTCGTCAACACCATCACGAAACCAAGCAGTTTTTCGACCATGAGCGTCATAAATCAGTGCCCGACATTTTGAATATGACTAAATACATCGGTCGTGAATCTGAGTATCAGCTGGAGCATCCAGTTGCCGCAAATCAATGTGATGAAACCAACTGCCAGGAGCTTGGGGACTATCGTTAAAGTCATATCACGTATGGAAGTGACTGCCTGTAACAGTGTCACCACCACGCCGACCACTATGCAGGTAATCAAAATCGGGGCGGCTAAAAGCAAAGCCGTCTCGAGAGTTTGTCGACCAAGGTAAAGGGCAAAACTACTATCCATTTAATAAACCTCTGCAATAACCGGTTAAATGGTCACGAATTACCAGCTCTTTATCTGAAACTTAAGGTAAGATTCTTCGCAAGCAATCCCCACCCGTCAACAAGAATGAATAATATCAGCTTGAAAGGCAGCGAAATCATCATAGGCGGCAGCATCATCATGCCCGCACTGAGCAGGACACTGGCGATAACCATATCTATCAACAAAAAAGGAATAAACAAAAGGCAGCCTATCTCAAATGCGGTGCGAAATTCACTGATAATAAACGCCGGGATTACTATGTGCATGCCGATATCCATTGGACTTGTAGGAGGCTCTATCTTTGCCATCTGCACAAAAAGGGCCAAATCAGATTCCCGGCTCTGCCGAAGCATAAATTCCTTGATACAATAACTGCCTTTGGCTGCGGCCGTCTTTAGATCAATCTGGTCTGCGATATACGGCTGAATTGCGTTCGTGTTGATCCTGGCAAATGTAGGAGCCATCGTGTACAGCGTCAGAAACAAGGCCAGACCTATAATTGCAATAGTGGGCGGTATGGTTTGTGTGGTCAAAGCGCGACGAACAAAGGCCAAAACAATAACTATTCTCGTAAACGATGTCATCATCACGAGGAGACTTGGCAAAATCGCCAGAAAGCTAAAAATGATTACAAGCTTGACAGGTGTCGACCAATTTTTCTCTTCACCCTCGCTCGTGGTTGCCTTATCTATAACTGTCATCAAATCACTGATGCTTGGCACCCCGGCTACAGACGTACCTTCTGCGGAAGTATCATCAGGCATCGTTGGCATTGGTATTTGAGGAAATTTTTTAACATCCTTGCCAAAAGAGAAACGGGCCGGGGATAAAATAACAAATAGCAAAAGAGATATTCTAATAAGCTTGCCAGCCATTTATGACCTCACAGGATCAAATTCTTGCGTGGGTAAATCCGCCAGCGCATCCGTTACGTCAGCCAATTTTGTGATATTTTCACCCGTACTACCTAAAAGAAGACATTGATTACCTATTTTGAGCAAATGCAGCGTTTTTCTTGGTCCGAGGTGGATTGTTTCGACGATTCGAACCTCTTTGCCCGGCAGGTTAGTAATCCTTGGCAGAAGCTTTCTTGAGACGTAAATCGCCACTGCACCCAGAGCAACGACGAGCAAAACCGAAAGCATCATCTTATAGAACAGCTCTTTATTGCCAGAGCTATTACCTGGTGTCTTAGCAAAATTGGGGTCACTGGCGAACAGGGAGCCGGCCATGAATTTCGAACCTTGACTTTCGGCCTTGGGCTTTTGGGGTTCCGATTCACCAGTATCCGATTGAGCCGAGCAGACCACAAGCATAGCACCGACTATCACAGCCGTTACCAGAAACACAACGAATTGTTTCTTATATGCCCTCACGCGATAAAGCATACCAAATATAATTTTTCGGTTACCATTTCACGAACCACCGAAGGGCGGACAAAATTTGGCCCTTTATGCTTATTTGGTACGCAAATGCCGTGCCGAAATGCTCAAATGGGCGTTATTGCACTATCAGCAGCGATTTTGGCACAGAAATTGGCGGATAATCGGTCAAATTGTCGAAAAACTTGACAAGTGCACAGCTTGCCACACATCAGTCGCTCGCCCTCAGGATGGCGATTAGGATATGTGACTGTTTGGAAATCGGGCTGTTTTGCTCTACCCAGTCGCCGCCGGGTCCCGCTCCCCAGGAATAAACAGGCCAATTGGACGCCGAAGCCAAGGTGTCTTTCAGGAAGTCCGCCGCCGCATGGGCCCGCCTCGCTGAGAGTATCCACTGCTGTGTCTCATTTGGTACATCGCCAGCTAAACCAAGCACATAAAGCTTGATAGGCCTGGAACCGGAATCCTGCTGCAAATCCAGGCAAAATTCGGTCAAGAAGCGTTTTGCGGGCTCATTCAAGGTTGCCTGGCCGGGCGGGAAGCGAATATAAGTTATTGAAAAGTTTGTTTTTTGGGCAACTATTTGTGAAGGTAAGGTCTTCATAGACCTGCTCAGATTTTTAAAGACTCGACGAATTTCCTCTTCCTTTGCATGTATGCTCCTACCCATGAATAGTTTATCAGGAGTTTCTATGAAATATTTGATTTTAACCTGGCCGAAGTTAGGCGCTCGCTTTCTGTTATAAAGCATTCCAAGTCCGAGATTTCTCATAGATTGCACAAAGGAGCCCCGGCCTTTGTTAAATAATTCCGGGTCCTGAACATGCGCTAAGCTCAGCAGCATCACAAAGAACGTCAGCAACAGCGTAGTCATGTCTGAAAATGTAACGATATACGCTGGGACGTTTGGGCCATCTTCTTCGGTTACCTGCTTCTGACGGCTCAATTGTAAATACTCCGTTCTAATAAAACTATCTCAAGCATCCGTTGGGGTTCCGAGCCTGGGCGGGCGGGCCCACCGCTTTTAAGGCTGGCTTGGGCAAGAGTACTGGCTGCTGAGATGCTGAACCGTTTCTTGTCAAGGTTTTGCACTGTTGCAAGATAGTTCAACACCGCCCATGCCCGCGGTAAACCTAACTGCTCACAGTCTTCATCGTCGTCGGGGCCGTTTTCGCTAATAACTATGCGGCTGGGTATCTCTTTTAAGAATGACGCCATGATAGACATAATATTGCGACCTTCAGACGAAATAGCTGCGCCTTTACCCCAAAAAATTCTTTTAGATTCGATTAAGAATACCTTGCGACTGTGGAAATCCAGAGGCTCAGTTTCTTCTTTTGTCCTGTCCTCAAATCCTGTATCTAAAGTAGGTTTCTCGCTGCCTTCGTCCAGCTCCGCTGTATCCTGGATTTGCATCATAGGCAAAAATGCATCTCTATCCGTTTTGGCCCTTGGAGCGACCGCAGGGAGAGCATCGGCGAAAATTGTCTTTAATTGCCGAAAGATTCTGTCATCGAAGGACGAAAAACTCAAAAGAAGTACAAAGAACGTCAACAACAGCGTCATACAATCACTGAAAGTGACCATCCATTCGGGTGCACCTGCAGGTTGTTCTTCGGATTCTGCCTGTTTTTTCGCCGGCATCGTTATACAGTAGCCTTTACTTCTTCCCGCCTGCCCTGAGAAACAAAAAGCTGTATTTTTTCTCGAACAGCAGTCGGATTATCACCTCGTGCGATAGCGCAGATACCTTCGACAATCATTTCCATCACCGTCGACTCTGCTTTTGAGTAGAGTCCCAGTTTTCCAGCCAGCGGGATAAAGATCAAATTAGCCGATAATGCACCGTAGAAAGTGGTAATCAAAGCTACAGCCATTCCTGCGCCAATCGATTCAGGTGATTCCAAGCTTCTAAGCATTTGGACCAGACCTATAAGTGTGCCAATCATCCCAAAAGCAGGGGCAGCCGAACCCATAAACTCCAATATTTTCTTGCCGATTGAATGGCGGTCCTGGAGGTATTGAATCTCCATAGACATTATTTCATTAATCGTGTCGGATTCCTGTCCGTCCACGAGCATCTGCAAACCCTTGGCGAAAAACAAATTGTCTGTCTTTCGAATCTCCTGCTCCAGAGCCAGAGGCCCATCACGTCTGCTGATAGCCGCGTAGTTAACCATCTTTTGAATCAGCTCCGACTGAGGCGGGACCTTTGTGATAATTGTATTCTTGATAACTGAAAATATCCCTAAAAACTGGGGCAGTGAAAAGTGTATGAGCGTAGCGCACAGCATTCCTCCTATTGTGATTCCCAGTGAGGGAAGATGGATAAACATTTGCCAGCCGCCGCCCGTAACAATGGCGGACGTAATGACCACAAAACCCAGAAGTATTCCTATTATCGTTGCAATGTCCATAGAACTACTATATCTCAGACATTCGTTTCAATTTCTGGCACAAAAGAGATGCAAGCTGGGGCTCAGAAGTGACTAACTCAGCTAATACTTTGGCCTTGGTCCTTTCCGTCATATAGTGCAGAATCTTTATCGCGTCATTGAGGCCGCTGTCAACCTCTCCAACATCAGCACTCTGTGTTTGCTTTGTACACATACTCGTCAATATTTTACTGGCGCTGGTGGCGTCCATCTTGTCATAAGTAGCTGCTATTGATACCAGGTTAGCTTTTTCCTCCTTTGTGATATCAACTCTGGTCTTAAGTAACTTATTCCGCTGCTCCTTGAGACTGGCAACGGTTGAAGCAAGTTCGATTTGCAGATTATTGAGGTTTTCGATGTCCTTTTTTAACGTATCCCGGGTGATTTGTAGTCTCTGGGCCTGCAGATCAAGGACCTGTAGCTTATTGTCATACTCCCTGATTTTTCCCCGGACCTCAAAGACAAGATTCTTAAGCCGTTTTTCCGTCATAGCTTTCCTCATTGTGCTATCTGTTGGGCTCATCGTACCGGCTTCGGGCTGCGGCAGCCATGGCTTGTCAATGGAATCGGAAGCGGCAACTGTGGGCTTATTCAAATCATCGCTCGCCCTTACCGGCGATGATTTAGTAAACCATGCAAAGGCAAACGCTCCCGCAAAGCTTATCAGCCCCGCTGCTGCTATCATTATTATTAGTTTCTTGTTCATAGGTTTTCTCCTTTTTTTTTGCAGCATCCTGCATGTAATGGAACGCAGAATATCAGTTCCTGCTATTGTCTATTTATTCGGCCAGTATCATATTTCGGGAGAATGAAACTAAAGCCATCTCATCTAATTCTTTCTGTTCTAGTTTCTCCTGTTCCTTTATAAATTGTGTTTTTGCTTCGGCTCGTAATCTTTCCAAACCTTCTTTGAACCTTCTGACTTTTAAAAGCTCAGCAATTTTCTCTCTCTGCTGCGATTCCAGTGCACTCATCTTTTCTTTGAGTATCTCGATTTGCTCATCACTTGTTCCTGAAAACTTGAGGAAAAATTCCTGCCTGCCTAATCTCTTCTTAGGGATTTCGGCGGCCAAACCGGCGATTATATCCTTCAATATCATCTGCTGCATGAGCAGTACGCCTCGTGTCTCAGCGATCTCTTCGGTCAGTTCAAGCAGTTCCGACCTCATTTTTTGTTCTTCCCTTGTTTTTATGTCGAGAATACGCTGCAAACGCCATACAAATCGTTTCATTTAATTTCCAATTCTCAACTTTAACTACCTAACGGATCTATCAAACTTGATTCACTGGTCTTGTGAGCCCAGCAGCTCACCCCACGATTGGGTAATAGCAGTCAATCGTCTGACAGTTTCTGTGAAATCAGTTCTCTCTCTAACAGGCTGGACGAGAAAGGCATTTATTCTTTCAATCAGTGCTATCGCTCCATCGATATGCCGATTGCTGCCCGATGCAAAGGCACCGATGTTTATTAAATCTTCAGCGTCGGTATAGATGGCATATATTTCCTTGAGTTTCCGTGCGGCAAGCTGGTGTCCTTTGCTCACCACCGCAGGCATCAGCCGGCTGATGCTTTGTAAGATATCTACAGCAGGATAGTGTCCCCTGTCAGCCAGTTTTCTTGACAGCACTATATGGCCATCCAGCAGGCTTCTGGCACTATCAGCCACGGGGTCAGCCAGATCATCGTTCTCAACCAGAACTGTCAGAACACCTGTGATGCTGCCGCTCCGGGCACATCCGAGGCGTTCTATAAGCCTCGGCATTACTGAAAAAACACTCGGACAGTAGCCCTTTGTTGCCGGCGGCTCACCTGCTGCAAGTCCTATTTGCCTCTGGGCCTGGGCAAACCGCGTAAGCGAGTCCATCATAAATAAAACGTTCCTGCCCTTGTCCCTGAAGTATTCGGCTATTGTTACGGCTACGAATGCCGCCTTTACTCGCTGAATCGGAGGTGAATCCGATGTGGCAATGATGACAACGCTGCGGGCCAAACCCTCCGGGCCGAGGTCGGCTTCGAGAAATTCGCGGACCTCCCGCCCTCGCTCGCCTATCAATGCCACAATGTTGACATCTGCATCGCTGGAATTGGCAATATCGCCGAGCAGAACGCTCTTACCCACACCGCTGCCCGAGAAGATACCCATTCGCTGTCCCCTGCCGCAGGTTAGCACACCGTCTATTGACCTGATGCCTAAAACCAGAGGACGGGTGATTTTTTCGCGGCTCAAAGGTGGTGGGCTGCCTGCGTCTAATTGCATCTTTTCCGTCCCTGCTAATGGTCCTTTGCCATCGATGGGCTCTCCTAATCCATTTACCACTCTACCCATAATACTTTCGCTTAGGCTGATATAGCGTGGAGTAGTTCTGGCGGTTACTGTATCGCCCGGTGATATGCCCTCTATATGCTCTAACGGCAGCAGGACAAGGTGGTCGTTCCGGAAACCTACAACTTCAGCCAGCACTCGCCGGCCATCGCGAATATTGATTCCGCAAAGTTCACCTAAACCCACTATTGGGCCGTTAGATTCAACCATCAGACCCGACACTCGCACTACCGAACCCCGGCAATCCAACAGATTTACATTCTGCAGTGCCGAGTGAAGTTTCTCAAAATCAATTGAGCAGTTTCCAACCTGACTCGTAGTCATAGATTATTCCGCTGTCTTAAGTGCTTTACCAATTCGTTCCAGATGCTCGTTAATCAACGACTCGACTATTCCTTTTGGCGTCTCAAGCAAACATTCCGCCCGTCCAATGTTTGGGTCCGAGATAAACTTAATACCGGCTAAGGCACCGTTTGGCTCATCTTGCTGCGCCTTTTGGCACAGAGTATGGTCTTGGGGATTCAAGTACACCACCACATCCTGACGTGTGGGAGCATTTTTAAGTGCTTCCTTGACAATAGATTCTATTTCATAATCTCCATTCTGCACTTGTTTGGCCAATATCTTTCTGGCGATTTCTACTGAAAGTTTTGCAATTTCTTCTTTGTGCCCGGCAAATAATTTATCATAAAACTGATTGAGCTTGTCTGTCAGGGCTTTGAGTGTCTGACAGGTTTGCGATAATACGGTATCTTTAGCCTGTGAATCCTGTGTCGTAATTTGCTCACCGTCCCCATCCTTGCTTTCGCAAGAAAGCAGAGGGGGAGTGTCTGAGACTTTTACCGACACAATCGGTTTCTCAAGATGGACTGTAAGCGTCCGCAACATTATGCTATCGCCCCACAAATCTAAGTTTACCCTCCTCATTGGCTTCCCGCAGCGGACCGACAACTTCTTCTCTGGCGTCAAGAACTTCTTTTTCCAGCGGCTCCTGCATCAGTGAAGCCTCTTCATCAAGCATAGCCACAGCCCGCTCGGATATATTTGAGCGTATCTTTTGTGCTATCTCTTCATCCGCCCCATAAAGCGCCACTGCCAATTTGCCTGACTCCACGGCTCGCAGCGCTTCCTGCAGTGACCTGTCCGCTATTGATGGAATATCTTCCCAGGTTATCATCAAATTCCTTACCGTCTTACCGGTTTCCTCATCGTGCTTGCTTATCTCAGAAAGCAATTGGTCTCGCAGGTCATTCTCCAGACCACTTAGCATAAGAGCAAGTTTCCGCAGATTTTGTCCCTTTTGTCCCGGTCTTGCGGCGAGAGTCTCTCCTTTGAAACTTTTCAGCCGGTCGCTAACTATAGATGCTATCCGCTGCTTCACTCCAGCTCCCAGCATATCCGGATTTGTCATCTTGCACACGGCTTTGAGACGAACCTCTTCGCTCAAAAGTGCCAGAACCTCCTGGCTTTTCTTAGGAGCCAGCTCCGAGAGTACCACAGCAATCGTCTGTGGGTGTTCACCCTCCAGTGCAAGAACCAATTCGTCCGTGCCGGCGGAACGAATACCCGCAAAAAGCTCTTGTTGCATTGTCGCTTTTTTAATCTGAGATTGAATTTGCTCTGCTTTGTCTTTGCCAAGAGCAGTTACAAGCATCTCGCCAAAAAAACCTTTCATACTGAATGCAGGAGTCTGCTTCTCTCGAAGTGACTTACAGAATTCCTGGGCAACCTTCGCCTGTTCCTTAGTATCGCTCTGCTGGGCTGCGTCGATTCGCGCAAGCTCCATAGCAATGTCTTGAACCTCTTCGGGGTCAATCCCCTTGAGCAGCTCGGCGGCAGTCGCAGCATCCAGACTCATCAACAGCATCGCAGCTTTTCGTTTACCCGTTAATACCACTTATTTAATCCTTTCGCGCAAAACCTGGACAATTTTCTCTCTGGCTTCTTCGACATCTTTCTTCCTGGCAGTTGACAGATGTGATGCCTGCTCATTCAGCGCAGCTGCCGCTCGCTCTGAGATATTAGAAGTTATTTTTTGCACGAGCCGATAGTCGGCCTCGACCAATGCTAACGCTAATTTCTTCGCATTAACTCCTCTCAATGTTTTCTGCAGCAATCTGTCAGCAACCTGAGGTATATTTTCCCAGACTATCATTGAGTTAGGTTTCGTTTCACCGGCTTTGTCGTCTTTTCCTTCTTTTGTGCCGATCAGACGATCTCGCAACTCTTTACCCATGTTTTGAAAAATCAGAGCCGTTTTCCTTAAAGACCGCTCAAGCCGAGTCGGTAAAGCTTCACTTGCGCCGTCGGCCGTAACAGCCTCGAGACGCTTGCAAACCGTCTTTGCTATCTGTGCCTTTGCTTCCGCTGTCATATTCTCACAAGTGGCCATCCTTCTGACTGCACTGAGCCGGATACTTTCGCCAAAAAAATCGAGTACATCGGAGCTTTTCTTTGCCGGCAGTTCTGATAAAACCACCGCAGCAGCCCGAGGGTGTTCTTTTTCCAGAACTGAGGCTATCTTTTGTGAATCAATGAAACGAATACGTATAAAAGGGTCGCGTTCCTGCCCCAGATCCCGTATTTTGGTCTGGATCAGCTCTGCTTTCTCGTTACCTACTGTGTTTTTCAGCATTGTCTTCAGGAAGCCCTTAAGGTGAAATTCTTCATCGGCCTGAAGCGAATTGCAGAACTGCCGAGCGATTTGTGCACCCTGCTCATCGCTTTGATAACCAGCGGCATCCAGATATGCCAATTCCATAGCCAATTCCTGAACCAACTCAGGGTTAACGCCTTTGAGCAGTTCAGCGGCAGTAGCAGCATCCAGGCTCATCAACAGCATCGCAGCTTTCTGTTTACCCGTTAATGCCACTTACTCAACCTACCTTTTCTTCGAGCCAGCTGGAAAACAACTGCTTGACCTGACCGGGATTATTCTGCAAGGCGCTGGCTATCTGTTTACGCATCACTAATGATTCAGATTTCCCTGCTTCAGCCGGAAGAAGGCCAACAGGTCCCTCGGCTCCTGGCAATTGTCCTGTCGGGGCCGTCGCTACAGCTTTTTTCTTTGCACCTCTGAATATCCGAAGAACAAACAGTGCACAAATTGCCATAATCCCTAAAGATGCATGGCGGACAATTGCCATAATACGAGGCCAACTGGACGGCTCTTCATCAATCATCGATGCAACATCCGGGCGATGAAACCTGATATTCACCACTTTAAGCGCATCCGTCTTTTTAAGACCAAGCGCGTTTCTAATAATCTCTTCCACCTCAGTCAATTCCATAATCAATGCGCTGCTGCCGGTGGACGCTGCTCCATTTGCATCAGCTGCCGATAAGTCAACAAAAGCAGCCACCGAAAGAGATTTTATCTGGCCCGGCAGAATAAGCTCCTGCCTCACAGTTTTGCCAACCTCGTATTCGGTAACAATTGTTTCGTCCTTCTTTATGCCGCCCGGTGCGGCCGGCTCGCCGGCAGTTGATACAGCGCTGGGCTCTGTTTCAGAACCGGTTGTAATCTCTTCTTTCGAAGCGACCTTTGCCATTGGGTCGTAAATTTCCGTTGCTATATTGACGCTGTTCATATCAATAACGGCACTGACCCTGATAGTTGCCCGGCCGGGCCCTAAAACAGTGGTGAGCATCTCTTCGACCTTATCCGCCAAATTCTGCTCTACCCTCTCCCTATACTCCTGGACAGTTCCTGCGCCGCTGGCCAGTGTATTATCCGATTGAGTTGAAAGAAGGCGTCCCTGACTGTCTATAACAGTGACATTGTCGGAGGTGAGTCCCTCAACACTGCCGGATACCAAATTTGTAATTGCTGCTATGTTCAAGGCGCTCAATCTATAACCCGGCTTTAATCGAAGAACTACTGAAGCGGTGGTACTGCCGGCCTCAGAAGTAAAAAGCGTTTGCTCAGGTGATACCATATGCACCCGTGCGTGAATCACCCCATCTATCATTTGAATACTCTTGGCAAGCTCTTCCTGCAGCGCCCGCTTGAGGTTAACGCTTTGAACGAAAGGACTGACGCCGATTTTTTCATTATCAAATATTTTGTAACCACCCTGCTCACCTGAAGCAAGTCCCTCCCTTGCCATATCCAAACGAAGCTGATAGACCTTTTCTTTCGGAACGTAGATACTTGTCCCGCCGTTCCGCAATTCGTAAACAATACTCTTCTCACTTATTTTCTCAGTAATCTTTGACGCTTCCTCCGGGGACAGTTGCTGATACAGCATTCTCATGTCAGGTCGGCGTGCCCAGTTAGTAAGCAGTGCACCGATAACAATAAAGGTCAGAACAATGGCAATCAATAAAGCCCGCTGAACAAGGCCTACCTTTTGCCACACTGCGTTTAACTTCTGGAAAAAGTTCATTTATTCCCTTTGATTACTGTTCAAGCACTACAAAAAGTCCACAAGAATATAAAACTCGGGAAGCCACAAATTCTTTTGGCCGCTTTTACTCAGTCCGCCTCATGGGAATCCTTTACAACGGCATATTCATAGTTTGCTTGTAGGCCTCGATTAATTTATTTCTAACGCCCACAAGAAGCTTGAAACTCATGTCAGCTTTAGCGGCCGCTGAGACAACCGAGATAATATCCTCGTTTTTGCCGGACAATAAGTCCTTTATGGACATATCGGATGACTGTTGATTCTCATCAACCTTGGATATGTATTTCTCGACAGCCTTAGCGGTATTATCGAAGTCTATTTTCCTGGCGGCCGCATTACCCGCCTTTGGCATCAGCGAGTTGGCTTCCCAAACGTTTTTCATTGCGTTTGCTGCCCCACTTACATTGCCATTTAGGTTAATCATTGCTTACTCCCCGGCTTATTTAAGTAATTCCAGCGTAGTTTCTACCATTTGCTGATAGCGTTTCAGAATCGCTGCGTTGGCCTGATACGCCCGCGTTGCAATAGTCAAATTCATCATCTCTATAGGCACATTAACATTGGGCATTAAAACATAACCCTTTTCATTTGCATTAGGATTACCTGGGTCGAAAATCCTGTGAAAATCGCTCATGTCCGGAAAAATCTTGTCCAGATTAACGCCCCCGATCTCATCGTCTTCTGCTTTAAATGCCGCATCAAGCCTACGATAAGGCGTGCCGTTGCCGACGTCGGTTGTACGAGCATTGGCAATGTTCGATGAAATCACTTCTATCTGCTTTCTATGGGCCCGCAAGCCCGAAGTCGCTATATCTATAGGGCTGAAGGTATTGTTAACTTCCATTTGCTCTGTCCTTTTTGGCTTCTTATCGGTCGTTTTCCGGTCTGCTGAACCTCAACAACTAACAATTGGCAACTATTTAATGTTCATTGCCAATTCCATTTGGTTGTACTTCTTATTGAGCATACGAATATACGCTTTGTAGCGAAGACTATTTTTGACCATTTGGCCCACTTCACTTTCCAAACTAACATCATTGCCGTTTGAGTTTACCGGCGTCTGCAGAGGCTGATGGATCTGCGGCTCAAGTTCGCTAAGATCAACCGAACCGGATGAATTCAGAGCCTTGGCAAGTAACTCTTCGAACTTGACATCGATTCTGCGATATCCCGAAGTTTCAAGATTGGCAATATTATTGGCGATCGCCTTTTGACGAAGGCTTTCAGCCCTAATGCCTGCCTCGAGAAAATCAACTATACTGTTCGTTTTGGACATCTTTGTTCCCTGAAATACCTGTACAAACATTGTTTGCCCAAAAAACATCTGCAATAATCGTGCCAAGTACTTATAGATAGCTACTTTCAATCTGTTAACCGGCTTTTCTTCCCAAAAAACCGCCTAAAACTCAAATAATCACCATCTGCACCTTCATAGAGACGTCAGGTTTCTATACACTGACGTGTGTTTTTTAACAGGCGCACATGCTCCCGCCACAGCGTCCTTTTACCTGTGTATCATTTGTGCCGGAAATTCTTTCCTCTCATCAGGAATATTTTTCCACAACCACAGCTAATAGTCAGACATTTCGGGTAATCACCATTTTTTCAGTTACCATAAGTCATTTATTGTCAGATAGTTATCGCCCATCGCCGGCTTTTTAACAACTACTGGCACACAGCTTGCTTCAAATTATGTTGGTTTTTGTATAGGGTTACTGTATGAACACTAATTTGTTGGCAATCAGTAATATATTTGCAGGCACAAGCGGTATCGGTCAAGGCCCTGCGAAGCCCACAGCAGCCAAACAAAGCAAGCAATTCTCATCACCCACACTTGACAATAGACCTTTCACTAATGCTCGTGGCACAGAAACGGTCGACAATACACTTGTTAATCCCAACAACGGGCCCAACAATGGACAGCCGTCTGAATTTGGCCCTACTCCTGGTACAAAGGTGCCTCAGAAAGGCGAGGATAGCAAAAACGCAACAAAGCAAAACCTGACACAGATCCCGGCAGAACCGCCGAGCTTAGTTCAGATTTGGTTAGCTCAATACTCGCTAAATATCGAGCACGGCAAAGAAGGAGTCGTCAGGAAAGTAGTACCTAAGGCCGGATATGAACTTGCCCAATCGCTGAACAACCTACGACCGGACAAATCTCTTTCCCACGCCGTAAAAACTGCGAAAACACAAATTAGCGAAACTGTTGCAATCATCAACCAAAAACAAATCGGGCTCAAAACCGCATTACCTGTAACCTCTAAGAAGCCGCCTAATGAAGCTGAACATACGAACAGAATACAGATATCAAACGCGAATCTGCCTGCTGTAAGAGGCGTTACTGACCAACAAAGCGGCGAAGGATTGCCCTTGGAAGGTCATGTTCGTACTCAAAACAGAATAACCACTGCCAATGGAAAACCAGAAGCGGTGCCTGTTTCCAAAGCTTTCAGCAGTCAACAATCACCTTCCTTGGCCACTGAAGGGTTCAAGTCCCAAGCTCATGTTGACGCCGCAGGTGAAATAACCAATGTTATTCAAAAACCCTCTATCGCACGTAAACCAGTTGTTCCCGTTGACCAGAAGGCACCTTTAGCGAATCCCAATATTCCACGGATTCAGGACAAACCTTCTGGTCCTCAATTCCAGTTTGTCAGAATTGATCCGGAACAATCTCCATTAATTGCCGAGTATGCAGTTGCTAATAAAACCGCTGCCAGCCAGCCAATTCGTACCCAGACGCAGCACCTCTCAGAACCTCTGGACGACGATGTGATAGAGCAGGGTGACAATTTCCGAGGCAAATCCGCTTCCCAACAGTTGCACCATCCACAGTTCCATGTATCCACAGGCCAAACAAAAGACCGCGGCAGTTCGGCCTCCGATAGTAACTCCGATTCAGGTTTCGAGCAGATACTATCTGGTAATACCACCACAACCTACATTGCAGAGCAAACATCGGCCTTTCCCGAGGCCGTAAAGGCCGATAATATGCCGGCACAGACTTCGTCCAGTGATGTTTCTGCGAGCATTACAGAACAGATTCTGGAATCCATTAACAGCCCTTCATCCCAGCAGGCAGGGACACAGCAAATTACCATCCGCCTCAATCCACCGGAGCTGGGGAAGGTTTTTATAAAATTCGAGGAGCAGGAGAACCAAATCACCGGCTTACTGGAAGTCAGCAAGGCACAAACCAGATATGAGGTTGAGCAGGCACTTCCTCAAATAATCCAAAACCTTGCGGATTGCGGCATTCAGGTAAAGCGGTTGGAAGTGGCGCTCACAGACCAAGGCGAGCAGCAGCCTTACAGAGACGAATCGCTACAGGACGGCATATTCCAGCAGCATAACGAATTTTCTCAAGAGAGCAATCCCGACAATCATGGCACCATCGGAACTAACGAACCTGTTATAAGCAGGAACAATGACAATTATCAGGATGGCCTTGAAACAGATATCCACATCACAGATAACTCTATAAACATACTGATTTAGGCCAACTTTGGCTCATTATGCGCAGGTCTACGGTCAAAGGGTGCGGAAAGGTTACACAGGAACAATCACAAATGATACTTTCTATGCCCCCATTTTTGACGGGCCATCTCTATCGACTGTAGAAAAGCTTCTTTGAACATGTTCATTGAGAATCGCTCTATAACGGTCTTTCGGGCCTCCCGGCCCATCATTGTGGCTAAAATTTTGTCTTCGAGCAGCATGTTGGCATACTTACGTAATTCAGCAGGGTCATCGCTGAGGAAGCCACTTACGCCATGTTCAATGAGCGAAGTGGGGTGCCGATTGCCCAGGACGGGCAGACCCGCAGCCATTGCCTCTAAGCTGGCCATATTGTATCCATCTTCAAGTTCGGGATTGGCAGTATGGATATAGAAACGATGAGATTGCAATATCCTCTTCAGATGGTCCCAACTATTAGCAGCTCCAACACCTCGCATATTTGGATTATGCCCAACAAGACGTACGGGAATCCCATCAAATGCCTTTTGGTATAAGTCCCATAACAATATCTTTTTTCTGCTCTCAATAAAATTGCACACTCGAAGGCCGGAACATGTCTGGCCGGAATAGGGTAGATAATCATCGGCATTAACCGCACAAGGCACAATGTCCTTAGTAAAGCCCCACGATTTGCCTTTTAACATGGAGATAGCTACCGCATGGCCGCCAATCAGCTTCAGGTATTTATTCAGCGTCTCCTTCATGTTTTGTGGGGTAATATCAGACCTTTCTTCCAGCGCCCTGCCCTCAATCGTTGAGTGAATGACCAAAAGCCTCGGCTCGGGCCTTTGTTTAATATCAAGCAGATCAGTTATATTATGTGTTATAATGCAGTAGTAATGCGTTTTTGACTGCTTTGCTTCCGGCAAAGTAATCAACCTGGAATTGGGCGGTATCGGCCGCATCTGCTCATCCCACGTTTGGAGATATTGGCCTTTAAGTCCTATAATTATATCGAGCTTATATCCCAATACTCCAAGCTGATGTACCCATGACTCATGGCAATTAAATACAAGCAGCGTTCTTTTGTCAGTTTGTGTTTCTTTTTTCCGCATATACAGTCTGGACTATATCTCAATTCGCCCCGGAATCTTCCCAGTCTTCGCCGATACCCAATTTCCAACAGCTTACACCACGGGTCCCCGCTCCTTTTGCCTTCTTACATAGCAGATAAGGGGGCACCATCGCCTTGAACTATACTTGCTTAGAATAATCTGAGCAAGAATTATTCTTCTGTTATTAAAATCCACAGATAAAGAAGTATTTATGGTCGTAAAACAATAAATTTGTAAATTCCCAAAGCAAAACCAGCAGATTTTCATAATTTTTTGGGCTTTTTTGGGATTTTTCACAGCTACCCTGCATTACCAGTCCCGATTTCATTGGGATTACCGGTCTTACTATTTTGCAGATAAATTCTATTAATAAATCCCTAAAGTCCCCCTTATCTTCACCGATAATTGTTTTTGGAAGAGAGCCTTATGACGTGCTTGTTGCACGTTGGATGTTTGATTAATTAAAGGGGGCTTGATAAGTCCAAGAGAATGTTTGTTATGTTTTATTTAAGGAGTCAAGAATATGTTAGCGATTAAGAACAATCTTATGGCGGCAACTGCCGCCCGGCAGTTGGGTATGAACTACGATGCCCTTGCGCGGTCGGTTGAGCGATTGTCCTCAGGTTTGCGCATCAACAGTGCAAAGGACGATGCAGCCGGCCTGGCCGTCCGAGAGTTGATGCGTGCCGACATCGCTGTGCTCACGCAGGGTGCCCGTAACGCACAGGACGGCATCAGTCTGCTGCAGACAATGGAAGGTGCTATGCAGACAATCGACGATGCACTTGTGCGTATGAAGCAGCTGGCTCAACAGGCGGTTACGGGTACATATTCAGACCAGCAGCGGATCATTATGAACAGCGAGTTTGGCGAAATGGCCGCGGAAATCGAGCGTATCGCAACAGCGACTAAATTCAATGATACGACATATCTCGACAATACGGACACGGTAGGCATTCAGGTCGGCGATTCTGACAACATTATCACCGTCGATGGTGTTGATATGACACAGGAGGGCCTTGGTATCGAGACAGGAACCGGCCTATGGTCCGCTATGACCAGCATAAACGCCGACGGCGATGGCTCGGGCGCTTTTGCTACTACTACGGAGACTGCGCTCACTCTTGATGATACGACCTTGACAATCGACATAAACTTCACTGACGCTGACGGCACGGATCAGGAGGCGATACAAGTCAGCTTCGCCTTCGCTACGAGTCCCACCTATAGCCTTGAGGATATAGTGGAAGCAATCAACTTGGTTTCCAACAACCCGACGCAACAGTACGATGAAAACGGCCGTTTTCTCGGCTACTCCGCTGCTTCGATTGTGGAAACCGCTGATAACACGTTCCGACTGAAACTCTCCGCTCGTGATGCCGACATAGATGGCATGACTGTCGCGCTTTCGGCTGCACCCACTACGTTAGCCGGCATATTCGGTACCTCCGTGGTGACGGATACCATTATGGAAAATGAGATATTCCAGAAATGGGATGCGGCTACCGAGGACTGGATTGATGACACAACCGGTATCGCAGATACCGGCATTAACATCCTTACTACTACTGCCGCAAATACGGCAATGGACGCTATAACGGCTGCTATCATTGTAAAAGATGAAGCCCGTGCGGCTTTCGGTTACAAGATGAACCGTCTGGAAATGACCGTAGCAGTTATCAACATTCAAGCTGAGAACATGACGGCAGCGGAGTCTCGTATTTCCGATGTCGATGTGGCCACGGAAATGTCGGCGTTCACCAGATACCAGGTGTTGGCACAAGCCGGTGTTGCTATGTTGGCCCAGGCCAACATGATGCCGCAGATGGCGTTGCAACTACTTAGATAACAGTATCAGGATTTGAATATTGAAATGGCGGAGGGATGACTGTGACACAAAACTGCAGTCATCCCTCTATAAGTCAAATTCATGAGTGGAAAGCAATGCCATTTGGTTCGTCGGTATGGTAATTGTCATATCTGTGAAAACAGAAAGCTGCTTGAAAAGGATTACCAAGGCTTAAAGCTTTAAAGCATATAACGGATTAATGCGATGAAGAATGTATCTGCATATCAAGAAGCGGCAGTTACCACGCAAAGCAAAGGTCGGCTCATTGTCCTGCTTTACGATGGTGCAATCAAGTTTATGAAGTTGGCAATCAAAGAGTTGGAAGCGGGAAATTTCGAAGCAAAGGGCCAATACATAACCAGGGCACAGGACATAGTCAACGAGCTCAATGCAGTTCTGGATACCGATGCCGGCGGCGAGATAGCCGCTAATCTTCGCAAGCTCTATTGTTTTATGAATAATCGCCTGTCCGAGGCCAACACAAAGTGTGAACCTGAAATGATTCGGGAAGTAATCGCTTTGATGGAAGAACTAAATAAAAGCTGGAAAGCAATCGCCGGCTAATCCGGGCACCAAAACGGCGTGAGCCGTAGCTCTTTTGGTGCCGGGCTCAAAAAAAAGGTGACAAGATGCTCAAAGCAAGAGACATAATGACAAAACATGTATTCAGCGTTAAGGCAAACACCCCAATATATGAAGCCCTGAAGCTTATAGCATCATACGGCATCTCAGGTCTGCCGGTGGTCGAAGATGATATGACTTTGGTGGGGATTGTTTCAGAAAAAGATGTACTAAGTTTGTTCTACAACGATGACGATAACGACGAAATAACAGTTAGTGATTTTATGACACAGCCTCCGCTTTTCTTCGATGAGGACGAAAGTTTACTGGATGTTTGTGACTTTTTGAAAAAGAACGTTTTCAGAAGGGTCCCGATCACGTCAAAAGGAAAACTGGTTGGCATTATCAGCATAAGAGATCTCGTCGAATATATTCTTCAATTAAAGCGCGAAAGAGTCGCTATCGGCTGAGGGGACCCAAATCCGCGATTTTTTGCGGCTGCTTTCGCAGGGGTAAACTCGTCCCCGCGAAGGCGTGGATGGAAAACTATCCACCAGGATTAAAACCATAGTCGCGGTATTTGTGATAGAGGCGACGATTTTCACGGGTCAATAAGTCGTGTAGATAAAAAAAGAACCTCTCGGAGAGGCAAAGCAACGTGTAGATAACCTCCAGCGCCTGCAGCCGCGTCTTGTAAGGCGAGTCGCGGCTGCTTTGGTATAGCAGCTTATCAAATTTAACTGATCAGGCCTTAGCGGCCTCTGAGCCGTTTGAAAGCATTTTCACCTCCATTTATCAGATGAATCAAAGGCTGTGGCCTGTCAACACCTTCTATGAACGCCGGGCGCCCCGCCCATGGTGTGACGCTCAATACACCCGTCAAATCCATCCAGTGCTGCAGGCGGGCAACCGGCAGATCCCAGGTCATGTGGAAGTGATTGGCCGGCGGATACTGCTTATACTCAACCATACTTGCATATTTCGGTACTACAAATGTATGTGGCCAGGTTGGTGTAGTCAGCTCGCACATCGCCTTGGCAAGCTCTTTCGGGACCTCAGTCGTGTGGGCCTGGTCCCAAATAAGAGAGAACAATCCGGTGATACTGCTGTAGGTGCATCGAGCTGCGATACCTTCGATTCCAGCCGGCGTCATAAACGTAACCGAATTGCCGCCGCCGGGGAAGTAGCCTTCATCTGCCAGAGGCATTCCAACGCCGTCCATAATCTTTTTGACGGATGCCCCGGGTTCTGCCGCCCAATCAAAAGCGGCACTGCCTGAATTATCACCGTCAACCAGGCCTTTGTTATACCAATCTGCTTTCTTATCCAGTTTCTTTATGCCGATTTTTTCGGCGAGCTTCTTGATTTCCCATGCTTCCCATACCTTTCTAAAATCCATAAACAAAGGTGGATTGCCGCCGGAAAGATAGGTCATAAAGAGCATTGTGAGCAGTCCCTGGACGTCTGCTTCGGTGGCGTATGGCAGGGGGGGCTTTCGGCCGTTATGGTCAAAGCTGCTGTTAAAGAACGATTCCATCACGTCGGCAACGGGCAGCGGAATACCGCGCGGGTCACTGCCCCATTCCAACTGACTCATAAAGCCGCCCCCGATTGCGTTTAAATCCGCCATCAGGTCACGAACGATTAAGTACATTGCCAAGCTCATATTGAATCGTTCGCTGTCAGCTTCATCGCGGAGTTCCAGACGTTTGCCAACATATTTGTTAATCCAGCCTCGCAAGGCCTTTAGCTCTTTTTCGTTATATGCTTTTTTGTTCAGCATATCGGCCAAAAGTTTCATATCCAAACGGGTAATTTCAAGGCCGAAGGTGTTCCTCGTCGGCAGCACATGGGCCAGCGCCGTTTCCATTCCCATCGAGTCATGGCCTAAAATCACGACCCTGCGACCCCGCAGGGCCACAGCCGTTACCGCAGCGTAGCACCAGTCAATAAGGTTCTTTGCAGTCTGGTCAGTCATCTTCGGGTCCGCTCCAGTATCAGGCCAGGTCCCGACATTCAAGGCAACCATTCGTCCGTATTGGCTAATCGCACCGTTGAGGGCGTGGGCATAAACAACGCCGGGTTTGGGACCACTATTGCCGCAGGTAATGTTTATCGGTGTATTTGATGGAAACTGCTGCAAGAGTGATATAGTAGTAAGTTGCGGGAAGGCCCATGTATCCGGCACGCATACCAAGATGTCCACGCCGGCCTTGCGAAACTGTTGAGCGACGATATCAGCCTGCGCTTCGCCATCTATCAACACGGTAGAGTAAACCACCGGCACCGGTGTTTTATCAGGCATAACCACGGAACCGCTTATACTGTCAGCCGCCATCTTAGCAATGTTCTGACAGCGGATTCGACTGGCCTTATCAATACGCGGGTCGCTTGTGGCAAAAACACCGATAACAGGAACCTTCGGGGTAGCTTTTCTTATGTTTGGCAGATGCCTCACTTCAATTTTCTTTGCCATTTCGGATACTCCTTTATACAGTCTTCGGAATTCAAGATTCGAGACTAAACGTGGATGTATCTTCGAGGAGCTTTCTTACATAGTCCAGGAACTCTGCTGCGTAAGCACCGTTTGTAACTTTGTGGTCTATCGACAGTATCATACTCATTAGCTTGCGAATCATAATATTGCCGCTCTCGGGCACACAGGTTTCGCTAATCTTGCCGATGCCGAGAATACTGCACTGGCCGGGCACTACTATCGGGATAAAGGATTCTATCTCAAAGGCACCGAGGTTGCTTACTGTGATGCAACCGCCTTCCAAATCCGTAGGAGCCAGTTTGTTGCTGCGGGCCTTTTCAATCAGGGCCTTGCTGTCGCGCGCAATCTGCCTGACATCCTTTTTATTTACGTCCTTGACAATTGGTGCAACCAGGCCGCCCGGCACAGAGATGGCCAGGCCAACGCCGATACTATCTGCCAACTTAATGGTTTCACCGGCCAACTGGCCCGTCATAATCGGGAATTTTTCCAGACCCATCGCGACCGCCCGCATAATAAAATCATTGTAGGCGACTTTCACTTCGCTACTCTTATTCAGCCTGGTCCGAAATTTTACAAGGTCGGTCACATCAGCCTTAACACTGAGATAAAAGCAGGGAATTTCGTGTTTTGACTGCACCATTCTTTGTCCGGTTATCTTCTGAAGCCTATTGAGCGGCAGTGTAGTACCGAGTTTGGGTGATGGCTCGGCCTTTTGGACCGGAGCCGGTTTAGCGGGCTTCGAGGAGGCGGCATCTTTGACATCCTGCTCGGTAATTCGGCCGGCAGGTCCTGTGCCGGTAACTGCCGCCAGGCTCACACCGAGCTGCTCGGCCAGTTTCTTTGCACGAGGTGAGGCCTTTATTCTCTCGGGGGGTTTGGCTTCGGCTTCCGGCTCGGTTGTTTCAGCGACAGGGGCCGCTGGTGCAGGTTCAGCAACAGGGGCTGGGGGGGCAGCTTCAGCAGCAGGTGGAGCAGGAGCTGGTTCGGCAGCAGGTGGAGCGCCAGCGGTGTCCTTTAAAGAATCAACGAAGCTCTGCGGCACATCCTCATCCTTATCGCCGACTACCAGAAG
>JBARPZ010000242.1:0-2408 GCA_049643445.1 Sedimentisphaerales bacterium | reverse complement strand
CCTGTTTCCTCAATTAACCTACATAGATTGTAGCACATCTTAGGCTGCGATTCAAGCAAAATCCGGCCACAGAGTAGGTACGGCGCGCCAAATAAGAATATTTTTATTCACAAGGGGCTGTTATTACGTATCGAAAAATGGTATTATGGGACAGTGTGGCGGTTTTTGTACAGAGCAGAAACGGTAGTGAAATTTTTTTGATGAAGCGAAGTATCGGCAGAGATGCTGGTCCGGGAAATCCCGGACGGGAATTGGGTCTGAAATGAGAGTTACAAGCAAAATCGTGTTCTTTCTATTGATATGCAGCGGACCTGCATCTTGCAACCTGACTCAAAATGAAGTCCGCACGATAGCTCGTGCCGCTTATAAAGAGCCGCCTGAAGAAGTCCTCATTTATCGTGGAACCAGTGATGCTTCCGCCGCGGTTGCCGTTAGTGAGAAGATGTTCATCATGGCCGATGATGAGAACAACGTGCTTAGGGCTTACAAAATCAATGGGTCTGACCTACCTGTTTTCCGCTGTGACCTGACACGGTTTCTTAATATTAACCCGGAACACCCGGAGGCCGACATCGAAGGTGCAGCGATGGTCGGCGATACCATCTATTGGATAAGCTCGCACGGTAGAAACAAGGATGGGAAAATGCGGCCAAACCGATATCGTTTTTTTGCTACCTCAGTTAAGGTCGAAAATGGGAAGATTACAATCCAGCCCGTAGGAATCCCCTGCCGAACACTCATCCACAGTCTGGTTAAAAGCTGTCCGGCACGCCAGTTTGGATTAGCTCAGGCTACAAGATTTGATTCATCAAAGCTTTCAAAACAGGAGCGTGAAAATCTGGCACCCAAAAGAAGCGGGCTTAATATTGAGGGACTTTGCGCTTCGCCCGACGGCAAGACAATCTACATTGGATTCAGGAATCCCAGACCTTATGACAGAGTAAGCCGGCGTGCAAAAGCGATTGTCGTGCCCCTGAATAATCCTACGTACGTAATTGAAAGGGGAAGTGTACCGATTTTTGGTGCTCCGATGTTGTGGGATTTGGGAGGCCTGGGAATAAGAAGCATGGATTATTCTGATTTTCATAAGGCATTTTTTATCATCGCCGGCCCCTATAACGAAGGGCCCAGCTTTGCCTTATATCGCTGGTCAGGGGAAAAAGACAAACCGCCAGTCCTGTTGCGGAAATTAAAGCCGGATAGAAGCGGTATAAAGCCTGAGGCACTGATTAGCTTCAAAAATTCGGGCAAGTTTTTGCTGCTTATTGACGATGGCAGCCTGGCCATCAAGGTCGCTTCTCCAAGAGAATGCGAAGAGGGGGAATTGAGTGGAGACGGAACGTGTCCGAACAAGTTCTTGACTGACCAAAACAAAAAAACATTTAGAGGGATTTGGCTGACGCCGTAGCACTGCAGGGAAGTGAGCTTAACAAAAATGCCTGTCAGAAGCTGTCCTGTAGAGTTTTAATATGCAAAGAGGGATAGCAACATTTACTCTGGATTACGGTACATGTCCCAGGTGGTTATTTTCAAAGATGGTCAAATTAGGGCGGGAAATGACCAGAATCCTTGTGGCTGAGTTTGGACCGGATGAATTTGTGCGCAGGATTGCAGATCCAGTCTGGTTCCAATCGTTAGGGACGGTGCTTGCATTTGATTGGAACGCGTCCGGCCTGATAACGATATTGACTGCCGCACTAAAAGAGGCAATTCGCAGAGTCAGAAGTATCAACTCATAAATCATTGTCCCTCAATCAGAAACTTATTGTAAAAGTTACCTTCGGGAAATATCTGTAACCGCCCTTCTGAGCGACATTGACGAGCAATTTCTGACAGTAGGAGGATGTACACAAAATTAGTTGGAATATGAGACTTGATTACAGTATTATGAAAGCAAGATGTTCTTAAGACTTGATATTAAATTATAAAAGGAGGCCACTGATGAGGCGTATAACAAGGCGAGATTTTGTGAAGAGTTCGGTGACTACCGGAGCTGCACTGTTGTTACCTTTCTCCCGTGTGCGAGGGGCCAACGATGATATTCGCGTGGCTGTAGTGGGTATCCGCAACCAGGGCAGTAATCACATTAACTGGTTTCGTAATATCCCCGGCGTGCGTGTTGTGGCAATCTGCGATGCGGATAAAAGTTTTGTTGAGCGCGAAGAGAAAAAATTCAGAGACCGCAATGAGAGGGTTGATACCTACATTGACTATCGCAAACTGCTGGAGGACAAGAACATCGACGCAATCATTACAGCCACACCGAATCACTGGCATGCGCTGGTGACAATATGGGGATGTCAGGCAGGCAAGGACGTATACGTTGAAAAACCGGTCTCGCACAACATCTGGGAAGGCCGAAAAATGGTCGAGGCGGCCCGCAAGTATAACCGGATTGTCCAGGCCGG
>JBARPZ010000241.1:0-3561 GCA_049643445.1 Sedimentisphaerales bacterium | reverse complement strand
GTATATTACCTGTAAAAATACCCATCTACAAACCTTTTTTTATTTTTTTTACATTGCCATACCGCCATCTACACATAGCACCTGACCGGTGATATAGCCGGATTCGTCACTGGCAAGGAATGCGATCGCTTTGGCGACATCTTCGACCTGGCCGAATCGACGCACTGGAATAATCTGTTTAGCGGCAGTTTTAACCGCATCCGGGAGAACTTCCGTCATTTCGGTCATAATAAATCCCGGAGCGATGCAATTTGCGGTAATATTCTTTTTACCGACTTCCCGGGCAACCGATTTTGTCATTCCGATAAGGCCCGCCTTGCTCGCCGCATAATTGCTTGAGCCGGCCTGTCCCATTACACCAGCTACCGAGCTTAAATTTATGATTCTTCCGAATTTGTTTCGGACCATTGATCTGACTGCAAAGGTGGTTGCGATAAAAGCCGCACGCAGATTGACGTTGATGACCCTGTCAAAATCCTCTTCCTTCATTTGCATCATCAGCTTATCACGTGTTATACCGGCATTGTTGACCAAAATCCCTATCCCGCCGTATTCGTTGGCAAGAGACTCAAGAACTTTGGTAAGTTCATCCGTTTTGGTTATATCCACGCATTTTGTAATGACTGTAAAACCGGCTTCTTTTACAACACCCTCAAGCTCAATTAGCTGCTCGTTATTTATATCCAACCCGGCAACAATTCGGCCCTGCTCAAGCAATTCGAGAACAATCGCCCGGCCGATTCCTCTGGCGGCACCCGTTACAACAGCCAGTCTTTTTTCCGACATCCTTAAAATCTCCAAATTAAAATCATTCAAATGTTTATTCAAGCACCTCGTGCGGTGGATTGTTATTACAATTCCTCTATTGCCTGCAAAGTACTGATATTCACAACCTTTATTTTCCTGTTGATTCTTCTCATCAGCCCTGTCAGAATCCTGCCCGGCCCAATCTCATAAAACTTTTCGAGACCATCATCTATAAGTCGTTGCATACATTTTTGCCAGAGAATAGGACAAGTCAACTGATTTATCAGGCCATCTGAGATTATTTGGCTCGTCTGATAATACTCAGCGTTAATATTGGCAATAGTCTTGATTTCAGACGGTTCTGAAATCTCACAATTAGACAATGCTTCTCCAAGCTTTTGGGCCGCACTGGACATCATTTCTGTATGAAAAGCACCTGCGACATCTAAACGGACAGCTTTTATGGCGCCATACTTTTGGGCCAATTGTTCGGCTCGCTCACAGGCTGATACGCTGCCGCTTACCACAATCTGTCCGGGGCAGTTGAAATTAACGGGTACAATCAAATCGCCTTCAGCGGCCCTACCGCAAAGCTGACGAACTTTTTCTTCGTCAAGGCCGATTATCCCCACCATTGCTCCTTCTGTGGCGTCAGCGGCCGCCTGCATCGCCTGGCCACGCTTGTGAACAAGCATGAGTCCATCCTCAAAGCTTATCAAACCGGCCGCGTAAAGGGCCGTATATTCACCAAGGCTGAGCCCGGCCGTAACTTCCGCACTTATACTGCTTGTGGCGGCATTTGTCCTGAGAACTTCCAATATGGCCGCAGACGTTACAAAAATAGCAGGCTGTGAAATCGTTGTACTGTTCAACTGTTCGGCAGGACCCTCAAAGCAAAGTCCACTCAGGTCAAATCCTACGATGTTATTTGCCTTTTCGTAAATCTCCGCCGCAACAGGGAACGATTGTGCTATTTTGGCTCCCATCCCAACGACCTGAGCACCTTGTCCTGGAAATAAAAAAGCTGTCTTCAATTGTCTCACGTGACAAATTCCCCACATAGATATTCATTTCGAGTTCTTTTTTTCCGGCCTTCAAGGTTTGCCTGACCGTTTATGTCGGCAATTCGGATTTTGTTGAACGCTGCATTGATGCGGCCATATATTCTTCAACTAATATCTCAATAAGTTCTTGAACGGAAATGATTTTATCTACTCTATAGGCATTAGCTCCCGCGAAAGCAAATCCTTCTTCAAGATTTCCTTTCTTGGCGTTGGTTAATGCAAGAGCAATGCAATATGGCACATTCTTAAAATCACAACTTCTCAGGCACTTCCAGAGGCATTTGAATTTTTCTTTAGTGCCTGACGACACCCGATCATGAAACTTATTACGTATGGCTCGTCCAGGCAATCCCACGGGGCTGTCAATTATGACAATATCATCTTTTTTGCAGTTCAGATACGCCTCTTTGAATTCCATGGAGGCATCACACTCATAAGTTGCAACAAACCTGGTCCCCATCTGGACTCCCTGGGCTCCTAACTCCATGAATCTATGAATATCAGCACCTGTATATATTCCGCCAGCGGCGATGACCGGAATGCTTTTGTTGAATTGCTCTTCATAAGGCTTTACGACAGTGATCACTTCCGGCAGTATTTTTTCCAGCGCATAGTCAGGATTATCGATCTGGTCTTTTCTGAAGCCGAGATGCCCCCCGGCTAATGGACCCTCTACAACCACGGCATCGGGCACATGGTTGTATCGTTTCTGCCAGGCTCTAAATACTATCTTAGCCGCTCTGGCAGAAGACACTATAGGGGCAAACTTCGTAGCGAGCTCACCCAGCCTATCCAGCGGTAGTGTCTTAGGAAGCCCTATTGGAAGTCCTGCCCCGAGAAAGAGCACATTCACCCCTTCATCCACAGCACATTGCACAAGGTCGTCAAAATCTGAAAGGGCCACCATTACATTTACGCCGATAATCCCGCCTGTCTTGGCCTTTGTCTTTCTTATTTCTCTTTGCAAGGCCCTTTTGTTTGCTTTGCTGGGATTTGCGTCCCAATCGGGTTCAAACTGACCGATTCCAGGGGTGGCAATAACTCCAATACCGCCGGCGTTTGCAACGGCTGAGGTTAAATTTGATAAGGAAATGCCAACGCCCATTGCTCCCTGGATAATTGGTATGTCAGCTTCCAATGCACCTATTCGCAGTGTTGGCATCTTGTTAAAATTCATATATTGTTAAGCTCCTTCGGTCACTTATGTTATTATCTTAGCTTCCTGTGCCTTACAGAAAGCCAAAAACCCGGATTTGCTCGCAGTATAAGACAAAATATTCCATTCGGGAAGCTTAAAACTCAATTACATTTGCTCCCCATGTCAATCCCGCGCCGAAAGCAACTAAAATGACAATATCGCCTCGTTTGATTTTTCCCTTCCTGACGCAATCATCAAAAGCGATTGGCACTGAGGCCGCTGAGGTATTGCCGTACTCGTTGATATTTAAAAAGACCTTTTCATCCGGCAGGTTTAACCGCTTTGCCGCAGACTCGATAATCCTTGCATTCATCTGGTGTGAGATGAGCATCGTAATATCATCAATACTCAAATTACAATGGTCCAGACAGTTTCTAACCGTTTCAACGATTCGCCGAATGGCCTGCTGATAGACTTCTCTGCCGTTGATTTGCATATAGATTTTTTTGGGGTCATCCAACTTTTTGGCCGCCGGGTAGCGAGAACCATACGCCTGGCAATTTAACGCTTCCCAGCGGTTCCCATCCGAATGCATCGTGCTGTATAAAATAC
>JBARPZ010000240.1:0-7891 GCA_049643445.1 Sedimentisphaerales bacterium | reverse complement strand
TGCTGGCCGCTATTGACCGGCTTTGGAGGCAGGTTTCTATTGACAGAGCAGGCATTTTTCTATAGAATGGATGTTTTAGAGACGAATACTTATAATGGCTTGTTATTTAAGCTTTGTTGGAAATACCGTGGATTACGCCGGTTATACGGCTTTTGTACCCTCGGTTGTTGGATTAAATATTGGAGGTCAGGGCCGGCCGAACTGATTTTATGTTTTTTCACAGCTCAGCCGGATTTTTGCCGTACACCAAAAATAAGTTTTTTGGAGAAAGTTCAATGCTGAGTAAAAGAACCATTACAGCAATTTTAGCAATAGCAGTTTTCGCAGTTACCACCGGTTTCGGCCAGACTCTTGAGGACAACTGGAACGACTTCCTGCACTACACAAAGATCGGCCGATTCGATTTGGCCAAAGGATACGCGCAGGCTGTGCTCGACAGTAATCCTGATCCTGTAGAGTTGCTCGCTTTAAGCGAATCTAATCGGGCAGGTGTTGCGATCTTGGAGCGAGTCGTTGACCTCGCACCGGACGCCGGGCTCGTTGATGTCAGCCGCAAAGTCTTGGCTGTAATTGAGCAGGGAAAATTCATCCGCCGGTCCGATCCGAAGATTATCATAGAGGAGGTAAAAAGGCTCAGCAGCACCGAGCGGGGTTGGCAGACGGCAGTAAAACGCCTGCGCAACGCCGGAGAATATTCTATTCCGTTTATGCTTGATGCTATAGTTGATAGTTCACGCAAAGACGAATGGAAAGACATTAAACGCGCACTTCCGGAAATCGGCAGAGACGGTATCAGGCCCCTTGCCGCTGCACTGCAATCCGACAATACCGCCCTTAGAGCCGAGATAATAAAGGCACTCGGCGGGATTAGCTATCCCCAGGCACTGGGCTATTTGAAATATGTTGTGGAGCAAGATCCCTCTACCGAGCTTCGTGCGCTCGCTGCCGAAAGCATCAAAAAGATTGACCCTGAGGCGGTGAACGTTCCGGCTGCAGTATTGTTCTACCGACTTGCTGAAAGCTATTATTACCACGCTGAATCGCTCCAACCGGCTGAAGATGCTAATTTCGCCAATATTTGGTTCTGGGACATAGTTGGCAAGCGACTTCTTCGGGAGAAAGTGGATAGAAGCTACTTTAACGAACTGATGGCGATGCGTGCCTGCGAGTGGGCATTGAAGGCCGACCCTGCATTCGGCTGGGCTATCGGTCTCTGGCAGGCTGCTTACTTCAAGGCAGAATCCGCTGGTGTGGATATGCCGAATTATTTTGGTCCCGGACACGCCGATGCCATGACTTATGCAACCACCGCAGGCCCTGAATATCTCCATCAGGCTCTTGGAAGGGCGATTAAGGATACGAATGCTTACGTGGCGCTGGGTGCTATCGAGGCGCTGGCCACGACCGCTGGTGAGAAATCATTGCTTTACAGAATTGGCACAGCTCAGCCGCTGGTTTTTGCGCTTTCTTTCAATGACAGGGCGGTAAAATACAGTGCGGCGATAGCGATAGCTGCTGCCGGCCCCGTTGCAAGGTTTGCCGAAAGCAAGCTGGTTGTTGCCAACCTCGCCCAGGCTCTCGCAGAGACCGGCGAAGATACCGGTTTGAAGAACGCATGGGTAGCAGAGGACTACGCCGTCCGTGCGGCCAAAGTTATGCTAAAATTAGGACAAACGCGAAATCGTGTTATCGATTTGTCTGTTGCTCGAACTGCTGTTATAAATGCCACAAAGGACAGCCGAGCCGACATTCAGATGCTTGCAGGCCAAATCTTGGCCTATTTACCCAGCCCAGAGGCACAGAGGGCAATCACCGCTATGGCGCTCGATGAAAACAACGCGATGGATGTTCGAATTGCCGCCTTTAATTCTCTGGCAAACTCGGCCAAGCTCAACGCAAATCTGCTCGATGCGGCAACGATAGACGCTGTTTATTCACTGGTTAGTTCGCAGGATGCCGACCCCAATTTGCGCAGTGCAGCCGCTCGTGCTTATGGCTCGCTCAACCTGCCAAGCCAGAAGGTAAAAGACCTCATCCTCGACCAGTCAAAAAGTTAAAGTATACCAATTGTGATTAATATCTGTGCTATTGTCATCTCGACCGGAGGTCAGATGAAATCTGACCGAAGTGGAGAGATCTATTAAAAACAGATTTCTCGACTTCGCTTTGCTGCGCTCGAAATGACACGAATGTGCGCATTAACTAATCAAAATTGGTATTAGACTTTGGATTAGATTTACCTCCAGAACCTGCTCAAAAGTGAACTTTTTCTGTTTGTTTTTGCCCTTCACAGCCTGATTCACATCCAAAAAATCGTTAAATATACACAAAAAAACGCAAAGTCTTCCTTGCGTCCGAAAAAATGCCCTTTTTTTATAAATTCCACTTCAAAAATGTTATAATATTCTTACACGGCTTTTATGCATATTTTTAACAATTTAGGAGAAAAAAAATGAGTGCGAGAACAAATCTAAAAATTCGGTCGGTTATAGCAGTACTTATACTGGTAACGGCAGCCCCGACTTTCGCAGGACAAACTATCTATGTCGATGACGATGCTGCCGGTGCAAATGACGGCTCATCCTGGGCCGATGCCTTCAACTACCTCCAGGACGCTTTAGCCACCGCCTATAGCGGCGACGAAATCCGGGTAGCCCAGGGCATCTATACACCTGATAGTAATTCAACTGATCCTAACGGAAGCGGCGACCGCGAAGCTACCTTCCAGCTAATAAACGGCGTAAATCTAAAAGGCGGGTACGCAGGCGTCGGTGAATCTGACCCTAATGACAGAGATATCGAATTGTATGAAACAAGCCTGAGCGGTGACCTCGAAGACAATGATGTCGAACTCGAAAACTTGGATTGGAATACTATTTATCTTTTCGTTGGCCATCCCAGCCGAGCTGAGAACAGTTGCCATGTAGTAACAGGTAGCGGGACCGACGCGACGGCTGTGCTGGACGGTGTTACGATAACCCGCGGCAATGCTTACGGACCTGAACCAGGTTACTGTAACAACAATGATAAGAGCCTTACCTACGGCGCCGGAATGTACAACGACTCTGGAAGCCCGACAGTGAATAACTGCACTTTTTACGGAAACACGTCCTGGACGATATACGCATATAGCTGTCCCGAAGATACCTTTGATACCGGAGTTCTTGACTTTGATGTGAGCTTCGATTTGATGGACATTTTTATGCCGGAGACATCCGGCGCAGGAATTTACAATTGCAACAGTAGTATGACGCTGCGAAATTGCAAATTTGAGGAAAACATGGCCTTTGGGGCTGATTCAGCAAGTGCCGGTGGCGGGATACACAATATTAACAGCGATATTGTGCTGATAAATTGTATTTTCAAAACTAATGTAGCTACTGGTTTTGATAATGAATATTGGGGTGGCGCAATCGCTAACTCCAACAGTAATCCAACGCTTGAGGGCTGTTCGTTTATTGAAAACCTCGCATACTACGGTAGTGGTGGTGCAATGTCCAACTACGATAACAGTGACCCAGTCCTGATGGGCTGTTCATTCCAGGGCAACAAGGCCATTAGAGGCGGTGCTATATCTGGTGGCAATTCGAAGCTGACGGACTGCACATTTCGTGAAAATACAGCCAGCGGTTTCGGAGGTGGGATAAACGGCGGGGGCAACTCTACGCTAACGAACTGCATTTTTATCAGAAACTCGGCAGGACAGCGTGGCGGTGGAATGTGTAACTATTACAATAGCAGCCCCATGCTGAGAAACTGTACGTTCAGTGAAAATACGGCGAAGTATGAAGGCGGTGGGATGTACAACAAAGGAAGCAATCCGATGCTCACCAATTGCACCTTCAGTGGTAATTACACATTCTTCCAGAAGGAAAGTGGTATGGGTGGGGCCGGTATGTCCAACCACAGTGGCAGCCCTATGCTCACCAACTGCACCTTCAGTGGAAACTTGTGCAGCAGTATTGGCGGTGGGATGTTTAATTATGGGAGCAGCCCGACGCTGAGTAATTGCACATTTGCCACAAATGTGGCGATCCATGGAAACGCTCTGGCTTGCGACTCTTGGATGCAGGGCAGTCAAAGCAACATTGAGGTAACCAACTGCATTTTCTGGGACGGTGGGGATGAAATATGGAACAACGACGGGTCAACGATAACAATAACATATAGCGATATTCAGGGTAGCTGTCCCGGCGAGGGTAACATTGATGCCGACCCTTGGTTTGTTGACCTCGGTTACTGGGACGCAAACGGAACGCCTGACGATGCGAACGATGATGTCTGGGTAGATGGTAATTATCATCTGCTTCTCGGTTCGCCGTGTATAGATACCGGTGACCCGAATTACATAGCCGGACCGAACGAGACGGATTTAGACGGCAGGCCTCGCGTAATCGGCGGCCGAATCGATATGGGTGTTTATGAGTTACCAATATTCGCCGAGGCAAGAATCCTCCCACGAACCATTAATCTCGCCAGCAAGGGCAAATTGGTTACCTGCCACATTTGGCTTCCCGATGATTACGATGTTGCTGATATTGACCCCAACAGCGTTTTCCTTGAGGGGCAAATTAAAGCTGAGCCATTCTCGGTCAACGAACAACAGCAAGTTGTAATAGCTAAGTTCAGCCGCGAGGATGTTCAGCCCATTCTTGAGGTAGGCGAAATCGAGCTGACAATCACCGGCCGATTAACGGATGGAACCGTCTTCGAAGGTGCGGATATAATCAAAGTGACAGATAACGCCGGCAGTAAATCAGTTAAGTAGCAGCAGCCTGGGCCGGTTTCTTCACAAATGACTTTGGCGGGAACAACCAGCCGCGAGAAGACCTGCCGTGATACGGGAAGCGCCTCTTTACTTGCTGGTGAACGGCCCTGGAATACTGATCAGGTCTGTTCGCATACGGCCGTTCTCCGTGATTCTCGACAGGGTGTAAACCGTTCCGTTTTTTCCCACGGCGATCGAATTGACGTAAGCCGGTCTCTGACCGTTCTCAAAGAAAATTGGGCCTTGGTCGCTGTACTGTCGTGTAGGAATGTCGTAGGTTATCAAGTGGAGATTCTCAATGCCTTTCGATTCACCCATGGCGGTCTCGCTCTTGCCGGCCACTCTCTTACCGTCAATATAAACGGGCCCGCCAGTTAGGTAATGGAGCGTCCGTCCGTCCGGGCCCAGTGTGAATCCCAAATATCCGTAGCTGAACTGGTCGTACATTCCGCTTCGCTTTGAGGGCAGGGAAGTGATGTGCTCGAGGACTTCCACGCGCCGAGTTAGAGGTTCGAAACGGAAAAGGTAGCCGGAATTTCCGTGTACACCATAGATTGCCCGTTCCGGGTCGTACCAGATTGTTTGTCTCCAGTTATACCCCATGTGTCCGGGCGAGGTTGGGTCGTAGAGTCCGAAGTAATCCTTCTTCATGTCCTCGCCCTTAACGACTTCGATAGAATCGGAATCATACTTGTAGCGAAGTATCGCGCCGTCGCCCGTAGTGAGATAAACGGAGCCGTCTTGCGTATCGACGACAAGGGAGCGGCAGAGTGTGCGGTAGTTCTCGCCCTTGCCGTTTTCGCCTTGCCTTGACATCGGCCCGAAGTTCTTGAGTTCCTTCCCGGAAAGGTCATAACGAATAAAATAACCGGTCGGCCAGGTCAGCCCGTAGAGACGACCGCGCCGAGTGTCCATGGTCATGGAGAGAATTCCCTCGCCGTTTGGTGCTTTAGCAAGATCCTGGAATTTGCCTGTGGTCATATCGTAGGTCAGGAAATGACCGCCCGGATAGGCTTTGTAGCCCGCCGGCGGCACACCTATCTTCTCCATACCATCCACGAGGGTATAGTAGCCGACGTGCGTTGCAAAATAGAGTTTCCCGTCACATTCCACGAAATTCACGTGCGACTTGCCCTGAGCAATTGTTTTGAGCCCTTTTTCACCGCACGCTTCCGTGAGATCGCCCAGATGCCGGATTTTGTTGGTGGCCGGGTCGTAACAGTACATCTGTGCGCCGATTTCGAACGATTCCGAGGAGAGCACGTAGTATATTTTGCCGTCGCTGCCTGTGGACATGCCGTTATAGGTATCGTGTGCCAATTCGAATCCGGAATTGTACGTGCGCGCGGTCAGTCGACCGAAGCTGCCGAGCGACCTGACGTAAGCGGCCGAGTCTGCGATGGCCTTCTTCGTCTGGGCCTCATCCCACTTGATGCCTCGGATTCCTTCGACCTCGATGGTCAACGGTCCGCGATAATTGTGCTCTTTGAGTATCCGAAGAACACTCGCAATGTTGACCACTCCCTTGCCGAATGTGGGAAAGTTCCACGTCCTGTACTGGCCGTTGTGTTCCTTTAACTCGACGGTGGCCACATAATCAATGACTTTTTTTAGTTCGGTGGGAGCATCGGTATTCTTGTTATAGTAAGTAATGTTGCCCGTGTCGAAATTGACTCGCACATTGGGATGATTAATCTGTTTCATTGTTTCCAGATGTGTGTCTCCGTTGGTTCCCAGGTCCGGATGCGTCTCCAGGGAGATTGTCACCCCGTGCTTCCTCGCGATGTCCCCCGCACGCCGCAAGCGTTCATAGGCGACCTCTTTTGGAACGCCGGGATGCTTGGGCGAGAGAAACATGTACTTCACCTCCATCTTCTCACAGGTTTCCAACTGAACAGCCAGCTCGTTGACACTGGATGGCCTGGAGAAATCTGCGTTACCGCGCAACACCACTGCCGTCAGACCATGCCTGGCCAATTTCCTCTTGGTGGCTTCGACCTGGTCGGGTGACGGAACATCCATGAATACATACTTGAATCCGATCGCCGGCAGATGGGTCCATGCGGTGTCTTGGAATTGCCGATAGTTTGCCAGACGACAAGCCAGCGCATTGACTGGCTCGGCCCCCTGTGACGCCTCCGGAAAACAGGCTGAAACCAGCGGCACCATCGCCATTACCAAAGCAATACTGTGTTGAATTGAGCATTTCTTCATTGTGGTCCTCTCTTTCTCTTGATCAATCGTCTTTATACCCTCACGCTGATTATCCGATTTTGGCAGGATTTTTACCATCAACCAAAATTCTGCGCCGGTAGTATAACATAATCAGCGGAAACCGTTAAGCCGATTTTAGGTGCCGGGAAAGTTCGGTTCGGTCTGTTCAATAATTGTGTGTTCAGCGTTTTTTAGCAGCGTACTAATCACCTCTCCGCTGGTTACGTCACTGTTCTTTGATGCCACCATCGAATTAACCGTATCGCACCACCACTCAACATAAGGTGCGCCGGTTTGCTTAAATCCCCCGGCAAAATCAAGCTCACTTACGAAAGTATTTTGAGATATCGGTGTTATACAGATTAACAGGCTCAAAAAACACCAGACGAGTAATCCGGCCAGAAACCCGAAGAAGCCCGCGACACAGGTATCAAGTGTTTTTGTAAATGGGACGCTGAATTGACCTGTAAATAATGTAGAGGATATACCGTACAAAATCAAAAACCCTCCGAAACCGGGAATCATCATGCAAAGGGCATTATTATATGCTGATTCACGCGCGACGGGGACAATATTTGCAATAACCGGCCCAAGGAAAACGCCCAAATAGACGGCGATAATGATATTGAAAAGCAGAATCCAGGTCTCGTAGAAACCCTTTTTCACGGCCAGCCACACAAAAAGGCAGCCGAACAATATCCCTACCCAAAACACCATAAATTCTTATCCTATGACTCTTTTTAGCTCTTCGAGACTTGTTACCCCGGACAATACCATTTTCAGTCCCTGTTTTCGCAGGTGGGATTTCCCTTGCTTGTCACCTGCTTTTCTCAACTCGTTTATCCACGAATCGCTGCTGACAATACTCGCTTTTAATTCGTTATCGACGACAAGCATATCGAAAATTGC
>JBARPZ010000239.1:0-3185 GCA_049643445.1 Sedimentisphaerales bacterium | reverse complement strand
ATAATAGTAACAGGATTAAGCGATGCTCTTATTGTGATTGTAAAGTTGCTGGCACATCTGGACATTTCACAGATACTTATCGGCCAGGTGTCGCTGGTGCCAATAATTCTGTATTACTGCCTGGTTCTTTTTGCCGGCCTGGTTTATCTTCGGCGTCCTTTACTAAAAAAAGCAATCTGTACGGTGATGGCCCTGGCAGTAATTGTTTTCATAGGTGTTACAAAATGGCAAAGGACGTACCGAAACGATTTGGTGATAAGCTGTCTGGATGTCGGGCATGGCCAGGCAATATTGGCCCAGCTTCCCGGCAGAGTCAATGTTCTGTTTGATGCAGGTTCACTTCATAAAAGTGACATCGGCAGGCGAATCGTCGCACCGTTCTTACACTACAAGGGAATAAATAAAATCGACGCAATTATCATAAGTCATAATGATGTAGACCACATTAACGGGATACCTGAGATTGTTGAATACTGCAAAGTCGGCGGTGTTTACGCCAATGAAGCTTTCCTTATAGCTATGGAAACAGGAAAGTGGGGCACAGCAGAATTTCTCAACAGATGGCTAAGTGAAAAAGGCCCTGGAATACAACAGGCAGGCAGGAATCTTAGCGTCGGCGGCAAAGCAAAGATTAAAATAATCTGGCCTACCGAACAGATATACCAGGACAAGACGCTGGGTGATAATGATAAATCGGTTGTTTCATTGATTGAGTTTGGGGGCAGGAAAATACTGTTATGCTCGGACATTGAGAAATTTGCACAACGAAAAATTCTTGAGCTGTTTCCCGACCTGAAAGTGGATGTGGTAGTTGCTCCCCATCACAGCTCAGCGAAAACGTTAGAGACCGATTTTCTCGAAAGACTTGAGGCTGATATTTCGATAGGCAGCTGCAGCCGGACCCAATACGAAAGGCTGCAGGCAATCAAGAGAAAAGACAAAGCAAAATCATTCTATACGGCCGGAGATGGAGCTATTACAGTTTACGTCAACAAAGACGGTGCGATAAGAACCGCTACATTTTCAAAGCGTCGATAAAATCCGGTGAATCATGAATCACATCACAAACCGCGACTCACCTGACATAAACAACGATTTCAACTCTTCGATTTCTCGCCTTACCGCTGGATGATGAATTTGAAGCGACCGGTCTTGAGGCTCCGCAGCCGACTGCCCGGATCCTTTTATCATCAACGCTGCGCCCGATAAGATATCTAACAACGGTGAGAGCACGTTGAGCCGAAAGTTCAAGGTTGTCCTTCCATTTTGATTTTTTGATAGGGTCGGTATCCGTATGCCCGACAACGTCTATCAGGTTGTTAGAATACTTCTGCCGCAAAACCGACTGAATATGGTCAAGCTCACTACTGGTTGCCTTTTTGAGTGTAGCTTGTCCGGAGCTAAAAAGTATCGTATTCTGAAGGGTAACAGTAATTGTTCCTGCCGAAGGATCAAATCTAACATCATAGCCCTTTCCAAAGCCAGTGGCATCGGCCGGCGACCTGTTGAATTCGGCAATCTGCCTTTGGAGTTCATCAATTGTTGCCTGGTTCTGCTCGGCCAGTTGGGACTTTCCCACCCTTTCGTTCATAAGCAGGCCCTCCAGATTCTTGCTTACAGAAAGCTGGCTTTCGTACTTCTTCTTCCAATCGGTACATCCGGAAAAAAGAGTAACAGAGACAAGACAGGTTAACAAAGCGATTGTCTTTAGCCTGTCAGAAGAAAATCTTTTGGTTTTGTTAGCAGCGTTCATTCGATATCTCCTTATTAACATCGGCGATTAGGTTTCTTTTTTTTAATTTTTAACGCCAAAAAACAGAATTCAGGTAACTGAGAATCTTATTGTGTAAGATAATAACAGCGAGTACGCCCAAAGACAAGAAAGGACCATAAGGAATTTGTCGAATTTTTTTAAAAAACATTTGGACGCCGACCCAGGCCAGGCCAAAAAAGGGAGCGATAAAGAATGCCACAATTACGAAAGGGGCACCGATGACGGCCCCAGCAGCCCCCATTAAATGAACATCACCGAGGCCCATCGCTTCTTTTCCAAAGGCCAGGGTGCCGAAAATACGGGTTGCCCAGACGACCCCACAGCCAACAAAGTAGCCCCAAAAACTGCCCAGAAGTCCTGCTATGACAGGCTTTTGTGAAAAATCCACCCACCAGGAACACTGCCTGACAAGCCAATAAGCGGCCGCCGAACAGACGATAATCGGCAGTAAGAAAATGATTTCCCTGCAAACCTCCAGGCGATCGTTGAATTGTGGCTCGTGGTTCGTCTTTGCTGACTCCTGGTTTGTTTCGGGCTCTGGCCCCGGCTCACTGGATTCTATGGCGGATTCATAACTTCTTTTGATTAAGCCAGTTACGAGGAGCACCATGGATATGACCAGTCCTATTGCGGCACCGGCCGCCAGGGAGGCAATTGTAGATTCTTTAAAAAAAATAGTCCTGGTGGTGGGTAAAAGAGCAAAGTTGGTGATATCGGCAGGGTCAATAATATAACCACCGAGCGCCGAGGCAACCAAACCTATGACAGTAACAAACCAGCAGATTGAAACGGGAATAATCCACAGCTCCAGGTCAATTGCAGAAGCGGCAATGAAAGCAGACAACATAATGATAGAAACCAGATAAATCAACCACCCGCCTTGTAGAAACGAATCCACACCAGGACGCAAATCAGTTCGAAAATACAAGACAAATATGCCAACGAAAACAAGGGCGGTCAGCAGCTCAATAACAAAATAACGCGGCGAGATGGGGGCTTTGCAGAATCTACACTTTCGTCCCAAAAGCAGCCACGAAAAGAGCGGTATATTGTCATAAAAATGGATGTGCTTATTACATGCAGGACAGGCGGAAGGCGGAGTTACCAAAGACTTATCGCGTGGTAAACGATAGATGACTACGTTCAGGAAGCTGCCTATACAACAGCCAAACATAAAGATAAATACAAACCAAATCCAATCAGGTACTGCCACAATGCCTCCTTTGCAAAAGCAGTACACCCGCAGTTATTTATCTGCCCGAGCATCCTTGAGCAAAAATAACAGCGGATACATAGCTGGGCGTTACTTTCCTTTGTTCTTTTTGATTGCTGCGGCGACTTTCATAGGCAAGCCGAACAAACGAATAAAGCCGTTTGCGTCCATTGGGTCATATTCGGCACCCATTTTAAA
>JBARPZ010000238.1:0-1649 GCA_049643445.1 Sedimentisphaerales bacterium | reverse complement strand
TCCAAACGGTCGGTGCAGATATTCAAACTCTGGGAAGAGGTGTTCGGCGGGACAAAGCGACTCGTGCGGGTGCTGGCCGCTCAGAGCGCCAACCCGTGGACCAGCGAACAGGTGATGGATTTCGAAGAAGCCTACAAACAGGCTGACGTTCTGGGAATAGCCCCCTACTTCGGACACGCTTTGGGCAATCCAAGGACGCAGGGTGAAACTGTGAAAATGAGCGTGGACGAGGTCCTCGATGCCTGCAAAGGATACATAGAGAAGAACAATAAGACCATCGCCAAACAGGCCGAGCTGGCCGCCGAGCGCGGCCTTCGCCTAATCGCCTATGAAGGAGGACAGCACCTTGTCGGCCATGGCGGCGCCGAGAATAATAAGACAATGGAGGAATTGTTCCACGCAGCTAACCGCCATCCCCGTATGAAGCAGCTTTACCTTGAATACCTGGCCGGCTGGAAAGAAAACGGCGGAACTATGATGGCCATCTTCTCCTCGACGGGAAGGTACTCCAAGTGGGGAAGCTGGGGTATCATGGAGTACCACGGCCAGCCGATAGACGAAGCACCGAAGTATCAGGCCGTACTCGAATTCCTCGAAAAGAATCCAAAGTGGTGGTAATTGGCAGCAAGCATAACGCTGCTTCTCATCCTTCGCCCGGCTCGGCTTTCTCGTCAGCTTGCTCTTCAACCTTTGGGCGTTTTAGCGAGAGTATCAGGCCGTAGAGGGATATGACGAGCAAGGGAATGTGCAGAATGCCGTTCCACCAGGTTCTGCCGGGATTGATGCCAAAATTGGCGTACATATTGTACAAGCCGATAATGAGTCCGACAAGGTTGGTCACTCGCATAGCTGGCATGTTGACTCTCGGCCAGTACAGGGTGAGCAGCCCGACGTAAACCGGTGTCATCATACAAAAGGCCAGCCCGGCGCCGTTTGTAAACAGCAAAACGGGATTAAAATCAGGCCTGCCTCTGCTTGCTGGGGCCCAGAAAGCCAGAGCGGCCAGCGGCACTACCCAGTATCGCCAGATGGGCAGCTTTCTGAAAGTATAGTCGTTCTTCAGCACCACCGCCTCCCAGGCCCAGAAGGCGGCAACGATCAAAAACATTACCACGTTAATTGTGCAGATTGAGACTCCATATTTTTCGGTTATGGCTATACTCTGGCCGATGGCAAAGAGCGCATACGAGATACCGACATAGATGGCGAATAAGCGGGCGACCTTGTTGCGAAAAACGATAATACAGACGAGCAATATGATGGGAATCACTTTGAAAAAGGGATAGATTTCGGAATGCTTGTAAACGATAGCATTGCCGAGGGCGTGCTGTATTACATTCCCCCATTCCTCTATTTTGTAACCCTTCGAGGCATACGGCGGAATAGTAAACTGCATTAGCACGAAAAGCCCATAGAACCACCACCGTCGGGTTATCCGTTCAAGCTTTCCCTGCCGAGGTATTGAATTGGTCATTTTTGCTTCCCTCAATTGTTATCTGTCGGTTTCTTTTTTGGCGCGGATGATTGCTTCCAGTGCCGTGATATGTTCTTCAAAGGCATCCCTGCCTTTTCCGGTGGCATTGATAAACGTGCGCGGCTTTCGGGAGATAAAGGTTTTTTGAATCTTGACGTAACCTGCGTTTTCTAGC
>JBARPZ010000237.1:0-2501 GCA_049643445.1 Sedimentisphaerales bacterium | reverse complement strand
CTTGGGAAGTATATAGCGGGCCTGCAGGATATTGGGAAGCGATACGATATTGAGATGTCCTTTTTCGGTCATGCCGGTGACGGTTTGCTGCATATACGTCCGTATATGGATTTGAGCGAGCCGGCTGAGGTGGAGAAGATGCGCTCGGTGGCAAATGAGGTCTTCGAGCTGGCCTGGTCACTGGGTGGCACAATCAGCGGGGAGCACGCCGAGGGATTGGTAAGAGCGGCTTTTATCAGGCGGCAATGCGGGGATGAATTTTATGAACTGCTATGCAAAATCAAGGACATATTCGACCCGGATGGTTTGATGAATCCCGGCAAAATCATTAATGACGACGCAGATATTATGATCAAGAACCTTCGGGCGGGACATAAGCTTTTGCCTGATAGGCTTGAGACGGATTTGATGTTTGAACAAGACGAGCTGTATTTAGCGCTGGATCAGTGCAACGGTTGCGGGGTTTGTCGAAGCCGGGAGTCAGGCCTGCGAATGTGCCCGGTGTTTCGGACGCTGGGTGAAGAGATGGGAAGCTCACGGGCAAAAGCCAATATACTGAATTACTGGGCAACGGGACAGTTGAAGGAAGAGGAGTTTGAATCGGCGGAGTTTAAAAAGTTTCTGGATTTGTGCATTAATTGTAAGGCCTGTCTTGTGCAATGTCCTTCGGGTGTAGATGTTTCTAAGCTGATAACTGTAGCACGAGCAGAGTATGCCAGGCTCAGGGGATTGCAGCGTGCCGAGCTTGTCCTAAGTCACAATCGTTATCTTAGTATGTTAGGCAGTATTTTCTCACCTGTCTCTAATTTCTTTATGCAGTTGTCGGCTTTCAAGTGGCTTATGGAGAAATTTGCCGGTATTGATAAGCGCAGAGGTGTGCCCCGTTTTAGGCACAGCTCCTTTTTGAAAGCAGGGCGTAAATATCTGGCTGCTTGTGAGCCGATAGAAAACCCGGTAGATAAAGTTGCGTATTTTGTGGATACGTACGCAAACTACAACGACCACGAATTAGGATTTGCGGTCCTTGAAGTTCTGCGGGCAAACAGTATTGATGTATTTTTACCGGAACAGCGACCGGCACCGCTGCCGGCTATAGTATATGGAGATGTAAAAAGGGCACGTAAGGATTTGTCGTTCAATGTCGAGCATCTGGCAAAGGCGGTCCGCGATGGTTACAAAATTATATGCTCTGAGCCGAGTGCTGCATTGTGCCTGAAAACCGAACTACGGCATTTTGTTTCCGGGCCGGATATCAAGCTTATCTCGGAAAATACGTATGAGCTGATGAATTATCTTCTAAACCTTCACGCAAAGAACAATCTAAAACCTGCGACAAAACTGACCGCTGAAGAGTATGTTTATCATCTACCATGCCATTTATGCGCTGTGGGTAATGGGACGGCGAGCATAAAGCTGTTGCAGGAACTATGCGGCGTAAGTCTCGTTGATCTTAAAGCCGGCTGCTGTGGCCTTGCCGGCACGTTCGGTATGCAAAAGAAAAACTACGAACTTTCCTCGAAGATAGCTGCGGGATTAAAGGAGGCACTGGAGAAAACATCGGCCAAATATGTACTGACCGAATGCGCCGCCTGTAAAATGCAGATTGAACATATAAGCGATAAGATAGTCAGACATCCGATTAAAATATTGGCCGATGCATATTGTAATGTGTATAGTGTAGTGAAAAGATGAAAATACGAAATTCGCAGATTGATAAAAGTTCTAAATTCGGTATTATTTATGAACGTTACAAAGCAAGAGCCAGAAACATATGAAAACAGACAAGATTCCAAGAGGCCATCAGAAGATATTTCTCAGAGACAAATCAGCCAAAAGATGGCCTATCTTTTAGCAGCAGTAAAAATCTCTGGCATCATTACACTTGTGTTCTTGATTTTATCAGAATTATTTAAGCGGGATGTTTCTAAAGTTATAGTTGGTATCTTTTTCTTTCTTTTAGTTTTATCTGCTGTTTTAGATCGTTCCATAAAATTTTATTGTAAATACACAAGCCGGCTTGGTTTTGTAACAGAAGTTGCTTTTATTCTTGGTGTTGTGTTTTCTGTTATTAGTATGATAACCGGGTATTCTTATTTGATGGCAGGTTTGCCGTTATTTTCATTCATGGTAGCCCCTGGGCTGGGGATTGTAAACAGGGCTATCAAGCTTAAACGTAAAGAAACTGAAAATGTCTATTTTACCATCATAGAGATTTTTATTATGGGTATGCCAGTAGTATTTGCGATCTGGTTTTTACTAAAAATGAAGTAAATAACCTTATAAGAATTACGGAGGGCATTTTGCGCATATTGAGCGGAATAGGGTGGTGCTGAGGTAACGGTCGCCGCGGTCAGGAAGAAGCACGACAATCGTACCGGAGGTCATCTGTTTCGCTACGCGTAAAGCACCAGCCACGGCTGCGCCACTTGACATGCCAACAAAAATACCCTCTTTGGCAGCGAGCAGACGCGTTATTTCAAAGGCCTCGCCGTCTTCGACGG
>JBARPZ010000236.1:0-4157 GCA_049643445.1 Sedimentisphaerales bacterium | reverse complement strand
TTCCCGACAGATTCATGCACGTTGCCGAAATGAATCGAATGGCAGCAAATCTACGCAAGGAAGGCGCTGCCGTCATAATAGCCGGCGTCAAGAAGCTGATAGCCGCTCCCGTAATGGCTTCGGACCTGAGGGCTTCTGCAGCTCTTGTTCTGGCCGGAATGGCCGCCGAAGGAACTACTATTATCAACAGGGTCTATCACATTGACCGCGGCTATGAAAAAATCGAGGAAAGATTAAATCCCGTCGGTGCAAATATTACTCGCCAAAGTATCTGATCGAATCACTTTGACAAAAAAATATTCTCCTTTTAAGAATGGAGAACAAGAGAGGAAACAGGTAACTATAAAGATGCTGTCTTACATACTCCCTGCCCGGCCAAGATTCCATTGTATCATCGGATTGCTAACCACTATTTGCCTTTCTTCTGTTTCGCATGCCGCGGGCCAGAAGATAAAACCACCATGGGAAGGTCAGTACAAAATCAAGCCATATGAGAGTGGCCGACTTACTCCCGCTGATGTTATTGGGCCCGACGGCCTCGTATATCCCAATTGGACTAAATGTGGCGTCCAGGACGGTATACCATCAGTAAAAGCCTTCACAACTATCGAAAAATTCGGCGGCAAAGCAAACGACAATCTGGACGATTCGGCCGCCCTTGACCGGGCCTGCCTGTCAGCCTGCGACAATGGTGGTGGTGCTGTTTTGCTCGGCGAAGGGACATATTACCTAGACCGACCCGTGACTATCCGCCACGACAATATCGTGATTCGAGGTAAGGGCAGGAACAAAACTAAATTGATTTTCCGCTATAAGATACCTGAAAACGGCGTCGGCTTTTTTACACCTGCACCTGGAAGCCGTGTGGGTAAAGACACCCGCATCGAGATGCACTGCCGGCCTTCCGGGCTTATGAAAATGACCATCATGGTCGATGATGTTGTGATTAAAAGATGGGATCGCAGCAAACACTCTGGCAACAGTTTCGCGTGCGCAACAACCGGCCGGGAAATCACCGGTAAACTCGCAAATGGCCCGCACATCCTCAAGGGCATCGCAGAATATAAGGACGGAACGAAGCTTACAGGCCAGATTGAGGTTGTCCTGGACTCGTCTTTCACTGACCGCCGTTCTGTCCCCAGCAACCTGGCCGTTATCACATTTCAGGGTCGAGGCCAAGTCGGCAGGAAAATCAAATTGGCACGAGACGGCAAACGCGGCGACCATACACTTACACTCCAGAGCACACAAGGCCTAAAGGCCGGCGACTGCCTCTACATTGAAGCCCCAGCTACGGCTCGCTGGAATAAACTCACAAAAAACGCCTGCAAGTGGGGCCTGTATCGCTGTTATGAGGTTTCCATCAAAAACATCAAAGGCAATGTCATCACTATCGACCAGCCGCTTCGCATCGAGTTTCCGATTATTGACGGTGCCTTCGTCCGGAAAATCGCGCCCATCCAGCACTGCGGAATTGAGGACTTATTGATTGAGCAAACTCAAAATTTGTGGATTAGCACAGTACTGTTTCACAACGCATGGAACTGCTGGGCGCAGGGTGTGAAGGTGAAGATGTGCGGCCGCTTCCCCGTCTATGGCCAAACGGCCAAGTGGTGTGAGATTCGCGATTGCATTTTCGACGATGCATGGTTTAAGGGTGGAGGCGGCACCGCGTACACAGGCTGGGACCGATGCTGGGACTGCCTGATTGAAAACATCGAAACATTCAAGATGCGCCATGCACCTCTTTTCCAGTGGGCGTCAAGCGGAAACGTCATCCGCAAAGGCATCTTTCACGACAGCGACGGTCAATGGCACGCAGGATGGACAAATGAGAACCTCATTGAGCAGTGTGTCATCGAATCGGTAACCGGTCACGGCGGCTACGGCTACGGAATGTGGGCCTCGCCGCCGGAGGACACGGCACATGGGCCCAACGGTCCGAGAAATGTCGTTTACAATTGTGATGTCAGCTCAGTCAAGACAGGTCTGTGGATGGGCGGCATGAATGAAAACTGGCTGATTCTTCACAACCGCTTTACGGTCCAAAAAGGCTACGGCGTGTTCGCAAAAACTGCCAGTTTTGACCATATTATCAAGGATAATGTGTTCATACTCAAAGATAAATCCTCGCCTATGGTCTTCCTGGCATCTCCAGACTGTATCGGGATTGAGATAACCGGCAACCTCTTATACGGCGGCAATGCAAAGATCGCTGCCGGCAGTGGCAAACCGATATTGCTTAAGGATAACCAGGCTCTTTCACTTACTGACGCACCGAGACCTAAACCTGCCATTCAATCAATTTACGAATGGCAATTAGCCCAGCAGCGAAAGTAGATCAAAGAACAATCAATACCAAAACACAAACCGTAAATATGTGTGCTATTCGTTTATGAGTTCAATCCTGGCCCAGTAGGCTGCTTCCCACTTCCAGTCGCTCGGCTGGTTCACAAGCTCCAGCTTGATTTCTTTGCCGGCGTATGCTGAGAGAGCCACATCGGTCTGCATCCATCCGTTTTCGGCCGTTTCCTTGCCTACAGTTCTCTTAAGCAGCTCTTTGCCGTCGGCCTTGACGAGCAGCGTCCAGTCGCCCTCCGGGTGATGGCCTACAACCAGACGAAGCGTTGTCTTTTGACCAGCAGGGACCTTCACCTTCTTTGACAGCACGCAGCCGACAGTACGGCTCAAAGGATGTGTCATTAGGACATTCTTTTTACCTGCCCATTCGGCGCGAAGCCCGGGGTTCATATCCCCGCCGCACTTGGCTACCTTCCAGCCGGGCGCGAACCTGGAGACGGCCTTAGATAAATCCTTTCCGGCAGTAGCCGTAATCTTGGCCATCTCTTGTTCTGTGAAACGGCTGTTAGCAATGGGGCCGGGCTCCCAGGACTTCTCTAATTTGGTCGGTTTGGGCTTTTGAACAGGAATTACAAAAACTTCCTCGCCACTTTCATCTTTCTCGATGCGCCCACCGGCTCTGACAACGGATAGTCGGACGAGTTTTTCACACACGTTCATCAGAGTGGGGAAATTGTACGGCGTGTGGCTGAACTTGCCTTCGGGATTCAGGGCGGATTTGAACTTGTCCGGCAATTTTTCAAAGCCAACGGTCGTAAAGAGTACGCCGCCTGAGTTCGACGGATTGCAGTCGGAATCCTGCCCGCAACGAGTCGAGATGACGATAGTCTTGTCGAAGTCGCTTTTTCCATAGAGCAGGCCCATCACAATGTATGCGCCGTTGAGCTTGGCGTCGATGCTGCCGGCGTCTATTCCGCCCGGTCGACCGCACAGGCTATGGGTGTACTTAGGGTCCTTATGGTACTTTTCTTCCACAAGGTCCCAGGTCTTCTGCCAGTCGTCGGGATTCTGTTTGTACCACTTGAGGAGGTCGCGGATGCATTCGGCGTATTGGCTGTCTCTGGGAATGCATTTAAGTCCGGCTCGGACAATCCTTACAATGTCATTATCGAAGAAGGCCTCTGTGTACATTCCGCCGACAAACTGGCCGCCATAAAGGCCGTCGCCATAGTTCATCAGGCGCCCGAACGTTTCGCCGAGCCTAATAACCACATTGGGCAGGCCGGGAGCAATCAGGCCGGCATAATCAGCCTCAATCTGGTAGTCAATGTCATCGGCATGCTTATTAAATTGGGGGTGACCCGAATCCGGCGGGGCAATGCCACTTCGCAAAAGGCTTCGACCTGCATTGTTGGCGTGCCAAAGAGAGTAGCGGCTGTTGGCAAAATCAATACCGGCCTGGCGTATAGGGACGTCCATCCCGTAGAGTTCCAGTGACCGCAGAAAGGTCATCTCGACATAGATGTCGTCCTGACCGAATTGATTTATCAGGTTAGGCTGCCACTTTGGCATCTTATCGGCCGGTATGATTCGACCTGTGTAACGAAACTCGGTGGGGCCTCCCCATCCGACGCCGGCCATCTGTCCGATCCAGCCAGCCTTCATCTTGTTAACATACTCTTTTACCGGAAGCCGGCGAAATTTCTGGGCCGCTTGTGTGACCGAAACATCCCCCGTTAAAACGAAACCAACTACCATCATCATTGCAATTAACCTGCGCATAACCTTGCTCCTTTCTTATGATTTATATGTGTTCATCTCTCTATATAATCCTATAATTCCTTCTCCACTTCTGA
>JBARPZ010000235.1:0-3408 GCA_049643445.1 Sedimentisphaerales bacterium | reverse complement strand
AAGCACCGCCGCCCTGAAAGCTGTTTGTGTTGATTTCACCGGTTTTGAACATCGTGGCGGTATTGTGGTGGTCTGACTTGTATTGGCGGCGCAGGACAAAAAGGATTGGTTGAGAACTGAGAAGCGGGTTATCAAGCAGGGCCTGACGCTGAAGATGAACAAAATCGACTTCAATATCAGATATATTGGAGTTGTGAGCCTGTTTGAAACGATGTTCGATTGTATCCAACTGCGCCAGATATTCATTGCCTCTGGGATATCGAGGGCCAAATGCGGCCTTCAGGTCCTCTATCGCAGTTCGCAGGGCAATTTGCTTTTCAGCAACAGGCTTTGACACGCTGCCCACACCCTTAGCAGGGATTTGCGAGGCAGAGAGCAGTATCACCAAAGCTGAGATATAGATGTATCGAATCGTATCCACCGGGACCGGTTACTAATATAACAAAGTTTTAATCAGTCAGAATTATAACAGATTTAGCTGATAAAAATAAGAGTGAATTTCATTCGGTTGAAATGACAGTGCTGAGGATACCTTGGGCATAAATTGCGCAGATTAACATGGCTGAGAAATGAATTTTTTAAAATTATAAAAATTGCGGGGAAATTGCAGTTTTTTTGTGTTCTTCTCGAAGGCATATTCATTTTTCGTCTATAAATGAATGTTGGTTGGCAGCTTGCGTGGTATGGGTAAAAGGGGTAAGAAAAAACACTGAAAAAAGGGTGCAAAAGAGCGCAGAAAATTGTAGAAATTTGACAAAAGTAAACAAAAGCGCGCACTTCTTTGCAATAATTTGCAGAAATTTGTCGGATTTCTATTTTAACATTTTGTTAGACTGCGCAGGATAGGAAAGAATTGCGCAGAGTTCGTAGTTCATTGTTCGTTGTTCGTAGCTTGATTAACCGCGGAAGGCACAGAGAGATATAGCCACTAAGGCACAAAGACACAAAGAAAAGTTAGACGCAGATTAACGCGGATTGACGCTGATTTTTTTTAGCCGACTTGGTGTTCCTGGCAAGCTCTGCTCTAAAAGCAAGCTTTCGACACAGAGACTTGCCTTCGTCCACAAGGCCAAAGAAACGGCCTTTTCTAAGCTGGCCGAAAACTATGTATTATTTCGTTTGGGGTGTATTGTTTATTGTCGAGGTGGAAGACTGTGCAGCCGCAAGTGCGGCTGATAATTCCTCTACTGAGAGAAATAGGGTCATTCCTCACGTATCCTTGACATATACACAGATACCTGGTTTCACATGTCTCTGATACGTATAATCAAAGAAGGTGCTTGGGGGTGCGGCGATGTAGCCTCTTGGTCTAACTATGACACCGTACTGATACCAGCTTATGGCGATATAATTCAGTTCAGCATTATTTTTATGTATTCCGATAGAAACATCTGGTTGTTGTAGAGGAGCATCAGGTTGTTTAGGCCACATATTCTTAATAAATTCGGGTATCTCTTCATCCGCCAGTGTAATGACACCTACTGACCAGTACGGACTATTCCCATCTGTTAAAAGTTCATTGGCCTTATAACTCGCTAATGTTTCTTCACACCACGCCTGAAGTTTCTCCGCTCCAATCTTTGTTTCGATATCCTCGGCCAAATCATCGGCCATTTGTACGTAAGTCTTTTCTCCGAAACACCAGAAAACAAAACGCCAGCCTATTTCATCCAACGTGCTTCTAAAACTTGACACTGTCGCTTTCATGACAAAAAACGCCAACACCACTGCCATCGCACCGACAAGAATGTAAATTCTATTTTTTCTCATTTTTTTTCTAACGGTAAATCCAGTGGCCGACGTCCCGCGCGTCGGGCGTATTGAGCCCAAGTCTTCGGTCTGGGGTGCCCTGAGACTTCTTATGCGAGATCTCAGGAGATAGCCTAATCCGGTTCCGGCCAATGACACCATGTACCAATACAATCCCATTATTATCACATATATAACCATATCAAAAACAATAAATAGGCTTGCAACTATACATAGCCCCCCCAGGCAAAGCCCCGGAGCAAAATAAAACAGCTCCCATTTGAAATCTACGCTTGGATAGCTTAGGATCCCTGTAAGGATACTCCCCAAAAACAATGCAATGGGAAATACTATGACAAAGGCGGATTCGAGAACTGCTGGCAACCAGAGGTTGTCATCTATATACAATAAAGCAATAATATAATATAAAATAAAGCTTACTACCGTTCCCAATGTCACAGAGCCGCTCAGCTTCATCTGATATCTCCCCAATAGTCTGTCAGGGCGACCGGGCTGTATAAATGGTCGTGAATGTAGAACCTGGCGGTGGAAGCAAAAATACCGGTGCCCATCGCTAAAACCTCATCAATGTAATTGCCATAAGCGTACCACTGCTGAAATTCATCTGAGCCGTTATATTCGCATAATACCTGCCATCTGTAATTGTAATAATACCGCCGGCTATTTTCGGGGTCAATAAGATCTTTTTTCTCAATTCCTGAAACCCAGTGCATCGTAGGCGAATTCGACTATTTCGTTGCCGGCCCGGACGTTGACGTTTTCCCTGTTGCCGAGGTCATCGATAGTAAAAGCTTCATTGGTGTCGTCTATACCCTATTCGGCGACATTTCATTTCTTCTTAAAGGACCTGATGGCATCACTCTTGCCGTCATCGGGAGTCCGGGCTTCCCACTGAGCCAGGAACCGGTCAAGACTCTGCCGGACATTCTTCTGAGACGGTTCATCAATCAGGTTGTTCACTTCGAGCGGATCGTTTTTGCGGTCAAACAACATCCCCGGATGAGTCCTGCCCCAGTCCCATGCAGCGTATTTCAAGGGCGGCGTGATCCATTTGCCCAGCTTGTAGCGCTCCCCGATTACAGTGACCTGGGACCAGTTCTCCGAAACGACATACGGTTTGCGGGGAATACTTCCACCGGTCAGAACGGGCGTGAGCGAACGGCCGGGCAAATCGTATCCACCGCCGGGCCGGTCAATCCCGGTCAACTCCAGCAACGTCGGATACAGATCCGTCAGTTCCGCCAGCCCGTCGTAGGTCCGGCCCCCTGTAAACTCGCCGGGCCAATGGAAAATCAACGGAACACGCAGTGTATCCTCGTAAACATTGTGACCTACGGCGCATTTCTCGACCATGCCGTGACCGGCGACAAAATCCCCATGATCGGAAGAGTAAATGACGACCGTGTTATCTGCAAGCCCCAAGTCTCTCAGTACGGAGAGTACCCGTCCGATATGATAATCCACTTCGCTGACGAGTGCATAGTAGTAAGCAATGTACCTGCGATAGATTGCGTGATCCTTTGCCGCCGTGCCGCAATTCCAGGGAGGCTTAGTCCGAGTGCGCCATTCGCGCATTCGCTGCGGGAGATTCTCCACAGGCTCACTGATGTTGGGCGGCAGTTCGATTTTGTCGAGATT
>JBARPZ010000234.1:0-5469 GCA_049643445.1 Sedimentisphaerales bacterium | reverse complement strand
CCGCATTTCCCAGGTAAACCGTGACAAATGAGTTGAATTATGATAGTATGGAGCTTACTGATTTCATACGGAGATGATCATGTTTTATAAACGTCTAAATGGGAAACGTCAGCTAAAATAAGGTTGGAGACAGGTAATATGAGAAGATACAATCGTCGCGATTTCTTAAAAGTTATGGGTGCCGGATTAACTGCAGCCATGGTCGGCAACATCGCATCGGGCGAAGAAAATCCCAAAAAGACCAGGCCCAATGTCATGTTTATTGTATGCGATGATCTAAACACTCACGTCAGTACTTCCGGGTATTCAAATATTCTCACTCCCGCGATGGATCGTTTGGCCCGACAGGGATTAACGTTTCGAAGAGCGTATTGCCAATACCCGGTCTGTGGACCTTCAAGGGCTTCATTTTTAAGCGGGCTTTATCCGGAGTCTACGGGTGTGTTAAATAATACTACTGACATCCGCAAGACATGTCCGGATATACCATCATTGCCGGAGCTGTTTAAACAAAATGGCTATTGGACCGGAGGCGTTGGCAAGGTTTTTCATGGTCGTATGGACCATGGCGAGCGTGCATGGAATGAATATCATAAATTTGATAATGAATATAATCCGGTCCTTGCCAAAGCTCAAAAAGAATTCGAAACCCGGTATGGACCGATCGATAAAGCAGAAAATCGCAAACTCTGGCGTGCTAAACAAAAAGCACTTCGAAGTCGGGCCGCAGGACAGACTCCACCGGGCTACGGCCCAACAGATATGACAGATGCCCAGCACAAGGATGGCAAGAATGCCCGCCAGGTCGCTGAGTGGTTGAACACGAAATCGTTCGGTAACAAGCCTTTTTTTATGGCATGTGGTATCCATAAACCACATGTGCCGTTCTGGGCACCGAGGAAGTATTTTGATTTATATCCAAAGGACAAACTCCGGATTTCCCCGACACCGGAAAATGACTGGGATGATATCCCCCAGATAGCCATGTCGAAACGTTATAAAGCATTCGGATTTGAGTTGGGCCGGGAAAATGATGATTTACGACGTACATACACACAGGCTTATCATGCGTGTATTTCTTTTATTGATGCCCAGTTCAACCTGTTATTCGATGCTTTAAAACAAAATGGTTTATGGGATAACACAATTGTCATTTTAACCTCTGATCATGGATATCACCTGGGTGAACATTTCATGTGGGGCAAAGTGACGCTGTTCGAAGAGTGTGCACGTGTACCTCTGATTATGCGTGTCCCGAACCAGACATCCGCAGGCCAAACAACTGACGGTCTTGTGGAATTGATAGATATGTATCCTACCCTGGCGGAATTGAGTGGTATAAATGCACCTGAAAATATTCAGGGAAGAAGTTTTCTTCCGCTTTTAAAAAATCCTTTGAGCCAGGGCAAACCTGCGGTATATACAGTTGTCAGTCGTGGTAATCAACTGGGTCGTTCGATCCGTACGAAAAGATACAGATATGCAGAATGGCCCGATGAAGACAAATGTGAGCTTTATGATCTGAAAAGTGATCCGTGTGAATATACAAATTTAGTTGAAAATCCCGGGTATCGGCCCCAGCGACAGGAAATGCGAAGATTACTGGCAGATGTACGAACTAAGGCGGCGGCTAAAAAACAAGGACCTATTAAGGGCTGATCAGCAGGGAGAGGTGGAGTTTTTTTGCGAGTAATATGAGCCGAGTGAATAATATTTGAACACAATGAGTATAGAACAACACGACAACGCAAAAATATACTGCCGAATGCTGGGACACCATGTCACATTTGCCTATTGCAGACAAACAGCTTCTGCACAACCCTGTAGAAAGATAATTGACTGCTGGTTTGGAAAACTTGATATTAAGCAATTCATTAAGGAACATTTCACTAAGGAACAGATAAAGGCTCTTCTTGCTCCACCGAAAACTAAAATGGTTTCTCTGGTAGAACTGATCCAGCAGGCACAGAAGAACGCTAAAGAGTAAGCGCGAGTTTTGTTGCCAGGGATATGGACAGATAATTAACTAATGCTAATTCATAAACCCAAAAAACACTTCCTAATCCTTGCTGTAATCCTGATTGTCACTCTATCGTTCCTGTTTTCCTATATCATAAAGATAAATTTTCTATATGCCTGTGTCATCAGCATAAATCTCATTACTTTGTTGTTTTATGGTTATGACAAACATCAGGCAGGAAACAATGGATTCAGAATTCCTGAGATAGTCCTTCATCTACTGGCTCTTATAGGAGGTAGTCCTGGAGCATTATTAGGACAAATATTATTTAGACATAAGACAAGGAAAGTGAAGTTCTCGTTTGTCTTTATAATGATTGTGATAATACAAGTTGTAGTGATTGCTGTTTGGATGAGTAGGAATCAATAGAATTAGCCCCACAGGTTTCATCATTAATAGTTTTTTATTATTTTCCATCCCAAAAAAGAAAATATAAACCTATTTTCCTGCTAATGGGGAATATGCTAACAATATTTATTATAGCTTAGAATTTCATCTATACTTTTTCTTTTTTTATGCGGTCTCTTTTCATCAGCAGAAAAACCTACAGAAATTATAAGCTCTACTCTTTTAAGCTTAGGAATTGAAAGTATTTTTTTTACTTTCTTCTCATTGAACCAGCCAAGCATACAGGTTCCCAGCCCTTCTTCTGCTGCTTGAAGACAAAAATGTTCAGCAGCTATTCCTATATCCATTAGACTGAAGATTTTCTTTTTAACAATACCCGCAAATTTAGCAAATAATTTCTGCCTTTCGGAAACTATTAAAACCAGGACAGGAGCTTTAAAGGCAAAATGATTAAAGTCCAGGAACCCTTCAAAAGCCGCCTTTGCCAACTCATTTATAAGTTCAGGATCATCTACTATTATGAACTTCCAAGGCTGAGAATTACATGCAGAAGGAGCTAACCTTGCAGCTTCGATACATCGATTAATATTTTCTTGTGGAATAGGAGTATTTTTATAATTTCTGACGCTGTATCTTTTATTTGCCAAATCCAAAAAATTCATATCTTTCTACCCGTCACTATTCATCTCAATAGTATGATTCTTCAATAGTATTATAGGATTAGATGTGCTGGAGAAAAACAAAATAGTTGTTATATTAGTGGTGGATCTACTATCTATTCAAATATAGGTAAAACCATCCCCCCAATTTATAGTATGCAACCTACCAATAAAACATATTATATGGTAAATTCCAGAGTGAATTTTGAAGAAATTGTGAATATTTTATTTGTTCGTGCGTAATTATTATTAAGGAAATCAGGCTTTGTCTCTTAGTTCGTGCTAATGGAGTATTTGGATATGGACCAGAAGTATGAATACAAATTCGTTCGCCTTGGCAAAGGCTGGCTTGGCGTCAAACGCTCTGCCATACAGCAATATCAGCAAGTCGCGACTGAACATGCCCAACAAGGGTGGAGACTGGTTCAAGTTTTTGCTCCCAGCATCGGTGCCTATGGAGTCTCAAAATACTTTGAGCTGATATTTGAGCGTCAACTGTAGGGCAGGAAATTCCCATTACCATTCGGGGTAGACCAATAAGGGGAAATAAAATGAAGTGCATTACATGTGGCGAGGAAGCGGTTGCGATATGCCAGTTCTGCGGCAGGGCTGTATGCCAGGCTCTATGAGTCAGGACAATAGTCTATGACAGTGAAGTGCCGGGGCATAAGGGAGTCACCGGCGTGCGTATAGCGAGTCCATGTGAATACGCTTGTTATACAGTTATTTATTCTTCAATCACGCTCAAATGCACCGACGTCTGTTTTTCCAATCATCACCTTGGTGCCGAGAAGGTCTTTTCCTCCATGATTATTGATTGTGACACCTGTGTCTATGCATGGCGAACCAGGCCTGAGTCGATATCCACGCAGGGCAGCCATGGTCTTCAAATCAATATCAGTGCCTGCAATGCCGGGCTGGACAAGCATGGGATTGGCGGCTATGGGACTGGTGTCCGACTTATGGGGCCCAATGTTGAAGTAGAGATTATTTCGAAATGACGTATTAATCCCGTCGGCGTTCTTGCCCCATTTCCCCCATCCTTCGAAGATGAATATGTTGTTTTCGAAGAGTGTGTTAATGGGAGTTCTTCCTTCAGGGAATACGCTGACATCAAGGCCCTTGCCTACAAAATGGGTGTTGTTGTAGACGTGAATGTTTCTGGCCTCTCGGTCCGTCTCAAACCCATAAAAGTATATACCCTCTTTGTCGTTCTGACTGACGTTGTAACGTATGACCGCGTTACGGTTTCGTCTCTTCATGATGCCGCAGAACCACATATTGTCATGGCTGTAGTTGTATTGAATAAAGGTGTTCACGCAGTTGTAATCGGCATCAAAGCCGCCTCGATCCCTCCCATCATCCCCCACATTCCCATACGCTTCGTTGTACTGGATCCTGATCCCATCGGTATTAAAACAGAAAATGCTGTGTCCCGTATCATATCGGCTGCTGTTGGCCAATGTGTTGTATTCATAGACTGCGTCTTTGCTGACGCGTGCAATGACGTTATTGCGCCCGGTATTGTCGATGTAATTGGCGGCCACGTAAACCTTCGTCCACAGATGGTGGGAGACCGTGTCATGCCTGCGAAACTCGATACGCCCGCAGGAGGAGGCGTTTCCAATGCCCACACCTCCGACTCGGACAATTCGGTTGTTTGTGATGCGAAGGTCATGGATTATCGTGGATTTAAGGCCCTTTACATGGACATGGATTCCTCCGCGTCCTTTCCCGGCTACTTTCCCATTAATGTCGTGGATGTAGCAATCGTTGATGTATATATGTTTGTATGTCCCCTCCGCTCCTTTTACTAAAACATAAATGCCGAATAACTTACCCTGGTCTTTATCAGTTCCATCGGTATTCGTGATTTCCAGACCATTGACTTCCCAGTAAGATGCCTCTTGCAGAAACAGGCCGGCGATGTGCCTGCCATGACTGTTGATTCTGGGTCTTTCCCCATACCCATAGACATCAATTCTGATGGGGGCCTGCTCTGTGCCATTGCCGGAAGGCGCGAACATCCCGTTGAATTGCACTCCCCGCTTGAACAAGATGATATCTCCCGGGAGAAAAACAGTTGTACTAAGAGCGTCGAATTGCTTCTGCGAGTCAATATGGTATTCCTTAGCTAAGCATGGCAGGCACAGCAGGGCAAATAGCAGAAAAAAGGCAGCAAGATTATATTTGTTGTGTTTGGTCACAGTTACACCTGTTTGAAAACGCACGTCTTCTGAACACTCATTGATTTCGAATGCTCATACTCTCAACCAGTCTATCACAAATTGTGATGTTGTCAAGCAGGGTAAAACTGTCCCTGCTCCCTATTGTCCCATTTATATTCTAATAAAGAAAAACAAGAACCTGCCCCACAGGTCTCATCATCGATAGTTTTTAATCATGGAGAAGAATTTTAAGAAAGAGATAGAGGAGAGTATA
>JBARPZ010000233.1:0-8212 GCA_049643445.1 Sedimentisphaerales bacterium | reverse complement strand
AAATAGTCTGTCTCGAATCGCTCCCATCCTACGGCGTTTGTGCCGGCATCGGTGATAACCAGGTCTTTTGCTTTCTTGTCCACAACTGTCAACAGCAGATGCATGGCATCGTGGCAAAGCCATCTACCCGGCTCGGCACAAATGCGGCAGGAAACGTAGGGGAACAAATGGGTCCTCACAGCTTTGGCGATCTGATCAGCAAAATCCCGGATGGTGGTCGAGGGACGCTTGTAGTGGCAGATCCTATGCATCGAAAGCGGAATAATGGTTTCGGGGGGGCTTTTCGGTGTGCCATCCGATTGCAGCCATTCGCCCTGGCTCGGCCAGAATCCGCCGCCAATGTCAACAAACTCAATCATCGACCTCTGAGCGGGGGGCATTTCGCTGAGAGTATTACCCAGTCGGGCTATGAAGTCCACCTGGTTGCCCGGATCAAGGTTCCAGCTTGTATGAAACTGGAGTCCATGAACAGATACGTGGCTGCAATGCTTCGCTGCATCAAGGAATTGCGACAGGTCCTCCAGAGGAATTCCAAACTTGCGCCATAGCCCGTTATTGTCTGTTGTCAGTCTTACACCTGAACGAATGTGGGTGTCCTTATCCGCTGCTATGCACTGAAGACGTTCAAGTTCACCAAAGCTGTCAATCAATACGGTTGTCCGATCACGGGCTTCAACAGCCAGACTTAGTTCTTTGTCCGTCTTGCCGGGTCCGCTGAAGACGATATCAGCGGCACCACAGTCGAGAGCAATCCGGAGTTCCAAACCACTAGAAACGTCCAGGCCCAATCCCGCGTTTACCAACGCTTTGATAATCTTAGGGTGGTTGTTGCTCTTCATTGCGTAATAAATACGCACATCAGGCAGCTCATGACAGAAGGCCTCGGTGAATTGCTCGGCCCGCTCGAGCAGAACGCTTTCTTCTACGACATAAAGAGGAGAACCATGCCGGTGAGATGTTTGTAGAAACACATCCCGCCGTTGCAGAAAGCCATCTACAAAGAGGCTGATTTCGTCCGGATCGAGCACAGTTGGTTTTTGTCTGGTCGATCCGCCGAGCGTTTTCAGGATGAATTCACTGTCGCACATACCTGTGTCTTCATTTCGACCTTTAGCCTGGAGGCGATTTCAGCGCACTCCTTTTCGATACCCTCAGAGCCTGAGGGTTTAAAAATCACATGACCCAGAAGCCGAGAGTCATAGTCTTCGGGCGGAAGGACAACTTGATGGCCCGAACTGCGCTTTAGGTAACATTCGACCACTCGTTGATCCTTACATAAGGCCGAAGAATCAATGAAGTTGATTTCACCACTATGCGTTGCGAAGAGGCGAACGCCAACCAGGGACCTCCACTTCGAAGGTTTTGGCAGGCTCAGGGGGCGCATCTCGGCAAAGTCGAGTGTGCATCCAAGAATGTCCATACCGCAGCTTTTCAACAACAGAGGCGGTAAGCAGTCGCCTCCGGGGCGAGGTGACATTTCGATCATAAAGGCCTGATTGTCCCGGGTGACAAAATCCAACATGCAGATGCTCCGATCCAGTCCCAGAACTCTCGACGCTTTACATAGTTGGCCACGAAAGCTCTCTTCGTCAAGCTCTGGTGGATGCTCAGGGGGCAAGACATAAGCCAGGGTCGTCCCAAACGCTTGTTCCTGATCAGGTATCTTCCTGGCGATACGGAGGATTTCCACATTATCCCCCTCGACCACAAAGTCGCAACTGTACTCGCTGCCCCGAATGAATTCGTCAATGACGAAGACCTTGCGAGGGTCAATTTTCTTTCCGTCGAAAAGATACGGTGCGTACATTCGCCGATTGGCGTGGTTGGCCAGTTTTGACTTGAGTTTGCCAAACGCGATGACGCATTCATCCTCGTTGGAACATAAGAAGACAAGCTCGCTGCCGCTGCCGGTTAGGGGTTTGAGCACGGCGAGACCGCCTATTCTGCGCAAGAAATTCACCGCATCGGATGCATTACGAACAAGCTCGACATCGGGACATGGCAGCCCGGCTTGTCGCCAAACTTGCCTGGAAACGTACTTGCTTCTGCATGCAGCGACAGCTTCCGCCGAAGGATACGAAAGCCCAAACTCCCGCGCAAGAAACGCAGCCAGGAACATCGACTCGCAGTCAAAGCAGGCAACCCCGCTCGGTTCCATCTGCCATCGATCCAAATGCCTCCGTACCGCAGCAACAACCTGTTCGGGCTGGCTCAGATCGCACAGCAACTCCACGCCTGGACTGGGCCGAGGTTCTGCTGCCTTCGCTCGCTCATTAACATCGGTTATGAAGACCGCTCTTTGCGGAAATCGCCGATTAATGATGTCGATATAATCAGATGTTGTACCCACAACCAACACGCGCCTATTCGACATGTCCTGCCCCCCTCAGTTCCAGGTCTTCCGAAGCATGAGTTCCGACCGGGCAATTTGACAGCAGGTACAAAGGTCTTGGTGTAAGATGAAACTTCTGCTTCCAGGAAAAATCTCCGCACAGAAAGTCTATCAGATTAAACCGTTCCCGGCAGCCTCGCTCCATGTGGTACAGGTTTATCAGTTTTGCCACTCCACGATAGTCACGATTCGTGCCGCCTCCGAGTAAAGTGTAATCCCCGCGAAAAACACATCCTATGTCAACAGCGGCTATATCTCCGTTGATTATAATGGTTGTTATGCGCAGCCATCCTTTCTCATTAAGGTAGTGCATCAGCGCTCGGAAACTATCCAGAAAACGCAGGTCGTAGAAATATGAACGTTCGCCGAAGTTATTAACGTTCAATTGCACCATGTGCTCAAAGTCTGATATGTCGTCATGGCGATAAAACGCCCCCGCCTGTAATGAAGCTATTTCACGCTTTATGTTTTTTGCCGACTTTTTCGAGAACTGCTGGAAATAGTTCTCGATATCATAGTCGTAATCCGGCGGCCTAAAGAGATACCCAACCTCATCAACAACGCATTGGTTTTGGGATACGGATTCTAAAGACGACAGTAAATAGCGAAGGTAATATGGCCCCGGGCAGCGATCCAACATGTCGCACAATATTCCGTTGCCGGCTGGAACGCGATTCTGCTCAAGCCAGGTCTTGCCCTGCCAGGTCTCCCCGGGAAAGTAGCCATAGCATTGAGCCTCCTCTATCCAACTGAGAGGTAAAATTTTGGTAAGGCCGTGGGAGTTTTCGGCAGCAATGAAACAAGCCGGTCGTCGAAAATGCTCCTGGAAGCAGGCACGGAACTCCCAGAGGTCCCATACAGTCTCCTGAGGTACGGTACGTTTCCAAATATCGTGGCATTGCTCCAAGTCATTTATTATGCGGATATCATACATAGCCTACAGCCTAAGATTACTATGTGCTATGCAGTGAGAACCTGCGAAAAAACTCTGGGCAAAGTCAGCAACTATTTCCGGATCGTAGGGCTTACAACTGAAAACATCCAGGTAGACAGTGTTTGTCTTGTTGGCAAAATGGCCGGAAATGAGCGATGTCTCGATAAGCTGCACCATCGAGTAGCCAGCCACCCGCTCATCCTCGCCGAAATTAACAACTGTTGTCTCACCGAATCTTTTCATCTCAATCAAGTCACATAGCTCGACCACGAATTGCTGAATCCTTTCGGCACTGCGAATCGCATCGGGATCGCAATTGTAAATATCAAAGCTTGATGCGATACCCCACGCAGACTGCTTAACAGCCTGCTCAACTATGGTTTGCGTTTCCAATTTTTATCTCCTTAACCAATTACACGGTGGTTGGCTAACGAACCTTGCACGGTATAGCCATAACAATTTTCTATATGTTCTTGTAACAATTTCCGCCAGACTCTGTGGATGGTAGCGCCTCCTGAATGAAACGTCCCAGGCTTGCTGCCATAGCACCCTGTAACGAAGCAAAAACTTCATCAATGTTCTCGTCCTGTGAATTTATCGATGCAAATGAATAATAACCAGACACGAAACCTGTGATTGCGCATGCAATACGACGTAAAACCGGCTGCGGCAGCTTGTGTTTGATAACGGACTCCAAAAGGCCTTCGATACACTCCAGATATTCAATAAATGGGGTTTCGATACCGGAGTAGCCGTCCTGGAGGGTCAAATCACTCCGGCTCTGGAAGTACAGCGCGAAATCTTCCCAGCATTTGCTAAAGAACTCAATATGTGCTCCTATTAGGTTATGGAGCACGCTCTGGACATCAGAAGAATCTCCGCATTTTTCCTCCATAGTCGCCACTAATTCACTCAAAATGCCCTTAATAAGCTCCTTGATAAGCTGGGATTTACCCTTGAAATGGTAATAAAAAGTGCCTTTACCAACGTCTGCCCGTTCTGAAATTTCGTCTATTCGCGCGAGGTCCATCCCTTTCTCGGCAAAGACGGCTTTGGCGGCTTCCAGCAGCTTTTGGTGCGTATTTTTTGTGCGGCGTCGCTGACGAGATTGCCTTTTTGGCGCTTTTGAAAGTCCTTTTTTCATAAGCCTCAGGTCCTGACTATTTGGTCAATATTGGCATTATCGTCAGTTTCGACTAATTAGTCAAACTAAATCTTTCGGATCAGGAAATTTTTTTCTTTGTGTAGTAACTCTCCATCAGAAATCTATGGTATCGCCTCCCACAAAGATACCCATGCTGCAATTGTCAGTCCCTGTGCAAACACTTCTGCTATCCCTGTCTGCGTTCCTTACAAGGCTGATCAAATTTCCGGCAATATCCCTTATTTCGCAAGGAATCGGCAATTTTTTTGTTAAAATAGTTCGAATATTATTGAACATTCCATAGAAGTTTGGTATAATTACAATCGCCATAGAAATGGCAGATTAGCGGAGCCGGCATCCCTGCATGTCGTAGGCAGGGACCCAGTAAAAAGGCCCCTAAGGGCAAGCCGCCCACGAAAAGCCCAGCAGGGCATGTTTTCAGGCAAGCAAGCCTAATTTTTTGAACATTTAATCGTTAATGAATGGTGCTTTATGTTTGTTCTATACGCTATACGCTGTACGCTGCACACCATCCGAGACGCAATACGCGATACACAATACGCAATACGAGATAAAAGCATTATTTTGCATCATAAAAGGCAAGTTTTTAAACTTTTGGTGTATTAATGACCAAAAATCTGTGCAATATATGGTTCAAAATCTGTGAAATCTGTGTTCTCTCTTTCCAGCCCCTGACAAGTACGAAAGGTTACGTACGAAATTATAAACTTTTTTTGCAAAACGAACCCAAATCCCGAAAAGTCAAGTTTAACGTAAATAAAGTATTAACAATGGATTATGAACAAATGGACACTTGGTCAAGTGGGAAAAACGAACCCAAAACGAACCCAAACGAACCCAATACAAAGCCAAACAAAGCCAATTTCAGTGCCAATATAATGCTAAGTGATGTCCTCAACATAAACAGGTTTACTCCACGGAATGGTCAGGGGAATTCTCGCCCTGACCCGCTAAAACCTGATTGCTTTTGTTATCTTTGCCGTTTAAACTTAATAATGATGGATCGCCGAATCATAATAAACGCCGATGACTTTGGCCTCTGTGACGGTGTAAACGAGGCCGTAGCCCGGGCCCATAGCGATGGCATACTGACCAGCGCCACGATTATGGTCAATATGCCGGCCGCCGAAAAGGCCGTCAAAATAGCAAAAAAACTGCCCTCTCTTGGCGTCGGTGTCCACCTTAACCTCAACGAAGGCCAACCAATATCCAAAGACCCTGGTATTGACCGTTTACTCGATTCCGATGGACAATTTGCTCACTCACCCCTCAAGCTCTCGCTTTTGTCTTTGGCAGGACATAAGATTAGAGAGGCCATCCGGACCGAATTAGCTGCCCAAATCCAATGGGTTATTGACCACGGCCTGAAACCGACACATTTGGACTCACATAAACATATCCACTCATTCCCTGCTTTGTTCTCGATCGTCTGTCAATCGGCCAGACGCTTCCAAATCTCCGCTATACGTTGGACTTTCGAGCCAAAGGAACTTTCACGAATACCCTGGCCGATGACAAGTGAGGAGGGCAGAATAAGGGCCATAAAGGTCAGGATTATGGCGAAAATAAACCGGATGCAAAACAAGGATTTCTTGAAAAATGATGTGCTTCTTGGTATTGCACATACGGGTAGAATTGACGTGAATTTTTTTAAGGCCGTTACTTTATATAATTCGGCGGCAACTGTAGAAGTGATGACTCATCCGGGATTTATTGATGGCCTGGACGCAGACAAAACCAGGTTGCTGCACCAGCGCAAGGTTGAGCTGGATGCTCTTTGTAGTGAGAAAACAAGACAATATTTCAAAGACGCGGGAATAAAATTGGTGCATTATGGACAGCTCTGATCAGGCCGATAAATTTGCCTGCAATATGTCGCAAAGTAGCAGTTACCAAGCTTCCATACAATTTCGGTCAAACCCCTGCGATTGCTAAGCTTCCATACAATTTCGTTCAGGCTCCAGATCTCGCTGCAGGTTTGAATAAAGAGAAAAAAATCAGGTTGATCTTCGCTTTACTTTCCAGGCGATAAAGCATGCCGTAATCATCATAAGACGAGCAATTGTCTCAACGGTTTCCTCCAGAAAAACATGGAATTCGGCTTCCTGAGGCAGGTATACATAACGGAATACTCTTCTGGCGATCAATTGAGAAAGCAGATAGGTCCAGAAAGTGGCGATTAGCCATATCCTGAATCTGCCGTTGCCGATTATTTTTTCAAATGTTTGTTTACGTTTGACAGCCCAGAATATCAACAGTGCTAAAGCGATATAGATCCCCTTGCTGGTGCCCGGGAAGTGCCATTCACGGCAGAAGAAAGCACCGCACAGGCTTGCCATAAACAGATGAAAATCGCTTCGAAAAAGTAATGCCTGTATAAGAAAACCTATGAACGGGATGCTAAGCAGAATCAGTGCAATAGATTCATTTGAATGACGGGAGACGGTTTCTTCCAGATGAGTTATTTGCGCTACATACACGAATAGCATTGCTGCAGGACCGAGTAACATGGGCCATCATTGCCCGTATCGCTGTAGTGTGGATTTGGCTTTCGCTACAGAAATGCAGCTTTGTGTTGCTGCGGATTCGGTTTCTTTAGTGGTTAATTATATCTTCCTACAAAGATTTCCTATCAAGCATACAAAGGTATGCCGCCGATTTACTTTATCAGTTTTATAATCGCATCGATGTCGTTCGGTGCTTCTATGGGCGGATTGCTGAATTTGCCCTGATTTTCCTTATGATAGTTTACCGTTACGTTGGGGTCCTTTAATGGGTGTCCAGTCAGGACGCAGGCGATTCGCTCGTTTTTATCGATGACGCCTTCGGCCCTCAGGTTCCGTAAGCCTGCTATAGTTGCTGCCGAAGCCGGCTCACAGCCCAGCCCGTGCCTGCCGATAATAGCTTTTGCATCGAGAATTTCTTCATCAGTGACCGCTCGCACGACGCCATTACATATATCAATCGCTCGCAGGCATTTTTTCAGATTGACGGGGCGCGATATTTCTATGGCCGAGGCACAGGTATGTGGTGAAAAGTTACGAGCAGTCAAGTCAGCGTAGTAATTGTCAATGATTTCCTGGTTGACTTTGCCATCATTCCAGAGGAGCTTTTTGTTATTGACTAAATCGGTCAAAGTATCTGCACCGGTTGCGTTAATAATGGCCATTCTCGGTATTCGCTTAATCAAGCCGAGCTGTTTCAATTCATAAAAGGCCTTGCCGAAGGCGCTGGAGTTGCCCAGATTTCCTCCCGGTACCACAATCCAGTCCGGTACCTCCCAGCCGAGTCCTTCGATGATTCGATACATTATGGTCTTTTGGCCTTCGAGGCGGAACGGATTTAATGAATTGAGCAGATACAGCCCCAGCTTTGTGCAGACATCCTGGACCTGTCGCATGCAGTCGTCGAAGTCGCCGAGTATTTGTATCGTTTGAGCCCCGTATTCTATTCCCTGGCTGAGCTTGCCGAAAGCGATTCGCCCCGAACCAATAAACACGGTTGCCTTGAGGCCGCAACTGTGTGCGTATAAGGCCACCGATGCCGAGGTATTGCCCGTCGATGCGCACGCGCACGAGGTTGCTGCGACCATCTTTGCGTGACTGAATGCCGCCGTCATTCCGTTATCTTTGAATGAGCCGGAGGGATTCAATCCTTCGTATTGAAGGTATAAACGCCCCGGCTTTACGTCGGCATATTGGGCGACAGCATCATTTTGCTG
>JBARPZ010000232.1:0-1716 GCA_049643445.1 Sedimentisphaerales bacterium | reverse complement strand
GGCGTGCCTAAGGCAGGAATGACTTGTGTATGGTTTTTTAACGTTGTCTTGCCCTTAAGGGCAGAAAGGAAGGTGTAGCATGAAGTGGTTAAATGGTTACAGAATTAGGTTGGTGTTAGTTGGACTTGTTGCCGCTATTGTGCTTGGCGGCGGAAGTGCGAAGGCGGATTTCACCTTCGGCACGCCCACTGAACTTGGGCCACCGATCTGGTCCCCAGGCCACGATCCGCAAGGGTCTTGCTTCTCGCGTGACGGGCTCGAACTCTACTTCTGTTCCAATCGACCTGGGGGATTCGGCGGAAAGGACATATGGGTCGCTACGCGAGAAAAATTAGACGCGCCCTGGGGAGAACCGGTCAACCTCGGAACGACTGTCAACAACGCGGGGAGCCAGATTGAACCAGCCATCTCGCCCGATGGCCTGGAGCTTTATTTCGGGGATTGGAGCGATTGGAATATACGAGTGTGTAAACGCCCATCCAAGGACGCTCCCTGGAGTAGCCCGGAATTTTTGGGTCCACCAGTCGGCTTGGGTAATGAAGGTCAGGTGGAGTTTTCTGCTGATGGACTTTCGCTCTACTTCACCTCCAAGCGATCCGGTGGTTACGGTGGATCGGATATCTGGGTATCCATGCGAGCAACTACTGCCGATCCTTGGGGAGAACCTACCAATCTTGGCCCGAACGTAAACACGTCCAGTTCCGATGGTTATCCGAGCATCTCCAGCGACGGAAGGGTCCTATTCTTTAACTCTGACCGGCCCGGCAGCTACAACCCCAGCGGATATGATATATGGATGACGATACGAGCAACCAAAAGCGACCCGTGGGGGCCGCCGGTCAACTGTGATATAATCAACAACCCTGCCACGCTGAGTGGGCAGTTTAAGTTTGACCCAGCGATCTCACCTGATGGTTCAGTGCTCTACTTTGAACGTGGCATGGACATGTGGCAGTCCACAATTACTCCAATCGTTGACCTCAACAGCGACGGAATTGTCAACGCCGCAGACATGTGTATTATAGTTGACCACTGGGGCACGGACGAGCCATTGTGCGATATCGGCCCGATGCCTTGGGGTGACGGCTTCGTCGATGTCCAGGACCTTATTGTTCTTGCTGAGCACTTGTTCGAGGAATTCCCACCAATTGAAGTTGAACCGGCTGAATAGATTGTATATTGTATGCAGAGGACCACCTCAGAAATAGAAAGAAACAAAACACCCGGAATAACCACACACTATTACATTTGCCCAAAGGGCTGGCGGTTTGATACACTGCCAGCCCTCTTCTTTTTTATTTGATACATTCGACATCACACTTGGTAAAAGGTGGGCAAAAAAAGTACTTTGTTGGCTGTTTTTTTGTTGACTTATGTTTGAAAAATGTTAAAATACCCGCATGTTTGCCAGCAGGCTAACATAAACCGCCAGCAGGCGAAGATATAGCAGAGAACCGCACGTTTTCGTCCCGCACCAAATAGGCTGTTGCCGCCGTGTCCCGCACAAATTGAGTGCGAACTCACGTCTAATTAGTGTGGGATAATTTGGTGCTGGACACGCCAAAAAGCATTATCTGTCAAGCCAGACAAGGTTTTGAACATTTACATTTGTGTAATTTGGATTTGTTTAGGATTTAGTGCTTAGGATTTCGGATTTCAAACTACCAGATAACTCCTTATGAAACATGATCTTATCATCAATCGTCTGTATTCTGT
>JBARPZ010000231.1:0-6188 GCA_049643445.1 Sedimentisphaerales bacterium | reverse complement strand
AAAATGGAAGAAATCCAGCTTGCGCTGACCTTCGAGATTTCCTGGCACCGCGGAAAACTCAATTACCCGCAGCAAGTCTAATAACAACTTGTTTCTGATTGCGGTAGACTACTATTCGCATGGTTTTATTGCGAGCATTTTTCAATAGACGCCGCACGTCGCGGACTGACCGAGTCGGTTTGTCGTCCAATTCGAGTATCACATCTCCTGTTTTAAAGCCGGCCTTTGCAGCCTCCGAATCCTCATGCACATCTGCCAGGTGGACTCCTCCTGTCCCCTTTCCGATTCCAAAGGCAGAATATTGCTCTCCTTTGATATCCTGTACTTTTGCACCAAGCCAGTATTTCGGAACAACTTTTTTATGCGGTTGTTTTGAAACGGTTGAACTTCGCTGAAATCTGGGGATTGGAATTTTGGGTGTTCTGGCAATGGCTTTAAGCTCGGTTCTTTGAACACCGAAGTTATTCATCGGGAAATTCTTAAAGCCCAGCTTTATGGCAGGGGAGTTTTCCTGTACTTGGAAATCTCCGTTTGCCGGATCAATAAACATCGGGTCACCTACGATTGAGTTCTCGTCGCAGCCGTGAGCGGCGAATTTTCTACGGTCCGCATCATTGGTTGTAAAGAGGTTGCGGTCGACTTCCCTGCCCCATTTCCCCTTTGTCATTCCGCCTGCCGGCCGGTACGGGCCCATCACTATATTACGCGTGAAGACATCATGGCTGTTGTCATACCAGACATGCGGATGGAAGCTGTTATTAATTATGATATTGTTGTAGGCCTTGCGATGGAATCCTTCACGAAACTTCAGGCCGCCTCTTAAGAGCAGATTATTATATAACTCGTAATTACTTGAACCGTCATCGAGGTCAATATCCCAGCCGTGGTCACACCGCCAGCGGCTGTTGCGTATAATCGTTTTTTCTGCATCAAGCAAGGCCAATTGTGGTAATTGTTCCGCCGGCGCATCTTTCAATCCCCAGAAACGGTCACGCCCCCAGGAATTAAAACTGCCATGGTCTCCCGTTTCAAGAACAGTGTCAAATACATCGCAATATTCAATGAGATGGCCGCCAAACGTACCTTCACTGATATTAATCCCGGCCCGGCCGACATCGTAGATTGAACAATGCCGGATAATAACGCCCCGCGACATGGAGATTTGAACGCCTGTGGCTTGCTTTTCAACCACGCCGATTCGATGGATCAGGCAATCTTCAACAACACAATCCGCCGGGTAGTTTTCAGTCTTCGGTCCGGGAGTTTTGTCGATATCGGCAAAGCTTTGACGCTGGCCATATTCGAAAAGCGGATTCCGGACTGCATCTGGATTACCAACAAAGGCTACGCCGCTTGCTCCTGCACCGAAAATATGACAGCCCTGTATGGCAATGCGCCGGTTATAATTATTCACAAAGACTGCGTTTCCGCCAACCTGATCAAAAGTCGAATTCTCGATTCCGCAGTCTTCTGTGCCGTTGAAAAGCACCGCTCCGCCGCGATAGATTGCCCAGTCACTTCGCAACAGCGGCTCTTTGGTGTCCATAAAAGTACGTGCCGTATGACGAAACGTAAGACACTGAAGTGTAATAAAGCGAACGGGATTTTCCTGCGAACCACGGAATTCAACCAGGTGACGCAATCGTACGATTTCGATTGTGACATTTTCCAGGTCAGTACCCTTTGTAGGATAATAGTAAAGTGTAGAAGTCTTTGTATCGTGGAACCATTCTCCCGCAGTGTCCAGTTCCTCGAAGATATTTTCAACAAACCGGTGTTCGGCGTGCATGCCCATCTTGCGGTTGTTCTGCCAGCCGCCTTCGTAGGTTATTGTATTATCCGGTTTTTTCCCCGTGATACGGTAGTGGTAACCACCCCAGCGATGGCGGTGCATTGCATGGATAAAGCCTCCGGCCGGGTCAGACCAGCTCGAGGCCCTTTTCTTGCTGAAAGCATCCCGGGAATAGCCGTTATAAACCAGGACCTTCGGATCATAGTTTGGATAGCGGGCCATGTGTTGTCGTATGCCGTTGACAAAAAGCTGATCAATCCGGAGACCAACTGGAGTTTGGGCCTTCATGATGCCCTCCCGATACGGTTTCCAGTTTAATTCCAGTCTCTGCCCGCCACTTAGAACAACTGTTTGGCCATCAGCAGCGGTGTAAACCACGGGAGCCTGCTTGCTGCCCGAGTCTTCGGCGGTAAATACCAGCGGCTCGTTTAGGTAATAGGTGCCGCTACGGATGTTGACTGTGACCGGTTCTTTCAAGGTTTTATTTATCTGTCGCAGCGCGTCACGTGCGCGGGTTATGGTGGCGAACGGTCGACCTTTCGTCCCGGTATTGTCATCGTTACCGGCAGGGGACACGTATAATTCCAAAGCAAAAGAAGGTACACAGATGCCCACCAGAATAACAGCACTCAATCCTGCTCTTATCATCGTTTCCTCCAAATCTCATCAATAATAAAACAGTCGGGCCGGAATACACTATCCAAATAAATACATCCGGCTCTTTATCGACTTTGGGATCCCTTATTCAGGGCTTGCTTGATAGTTATCAGCTCCGAAAGAACCCGCCATGAACTTCGTGTCGGTGATAACCTGCTGTCACGGTCGCAGGTCCAGTCGATGGGAAATTCCTGCATATGGTAGCCCTCTTTTCGGGCACGCAGTATGATTTCAATATCGAAAATAAAACCATCAGTAATGCATTCACCGTAAAGGTGTCGTGCGGCATCGCCTTTGTATATTTTGAAGCCGCATTGTGTATCGGTGAACTCAGAGGGAACTTTCATATAGTGAATCACAAACCAGTGGAACATTTTGGAGCAAATCCGCCGATATAAACTCTGGGTCTTCTCAATATGGCATCCCCGCATTTTTCTTGAACCGTGCGCTATGTCACAGTCACCGTTTTTCAGCAACTTGAGCCCGTGCAAAACGTCTTCATAGGGCACACAGCAGCCGCTGTCGGCGAACATCACATATTCGGCGCTTGTTTGTTTTATGCCGGTTCGAACGGCGTATCCTTTGCCGCGGTGATGTTCGTAGCGAATGACGCTCCGTTGTATTGCTGTGGAAATTTCAATACTTTCTGCGATTTCAGCGGTGTTGTCGTGGCTGCCATCATCGACGACTATAATTTCTCCCGCCAGCCCGTTGTCCTCTAAAAATGCCGATGCCTCTTTGACATCCCGACCAATCTTTTTACTTTCGTCAAGTGCCGGTATAACAATAGATAGGTCCATAAAGTTCATCTCACGATGATAAAGCGACTCGGAAACCTGTTACCAAAAACGTTTCCTGAAGAGCCTGGCAAAATCCTTTTTTTCACTGGCGGCATATAAAGAATGGTCATATTATAACCGCGATAGAAAAAGAACGCAATGGCACAATGGTTTTAATTAGTTGTTTTATATAAATTCAGGTATTTGTGAAAGGCCGGGAACTGTGACACTAACCGGCATCATTGATGAAATTTGTTTTTATGACCACCCATATTCCAATGACCAAATTAAAGCTCTATCTGAGGCAAAGATGTAAGATGCAGGTTAACAGAATAGCAGGATACCAGGTTATCAGGTTGCTTGATTTCCTTATTTGTGTCAAGAGTTTACAAGGAGAAATATAATGCAACTCAGGAAGTGGCTGGTTATACCTGCAACAATCATCGTCTTTGGATTGGTGTTTGCGCTCTATTGGATGTTCAGTTATCTGGATCATCGAAAGGGTATCCAACTCTTCCGAGAAGCTTGGTCAACAGGTGGATGGCGAGAGTCGGTGCCGTATCTGTGCCGCAGTTTGGAGCGTCCGCGTTTTATTGTATCCCCTATAGAGCGGCAGTATGCGGCATGGGCATTAGGTAGGGCAGGAGATCCGAATGCCGTGGGGCCTTTGATAAAGGTATTGAAGCATAAGAATGTGGACGTTCGACGAGCTGCGGCAAAGACCTTAGGTCTTTTTGGGCAGCCAATAGCTGTCGAGCCTTTGACCGTGGCTTTGAAGGATGAGGACCCAACAGTGCGATGCCTTGCTGCATGGGCCTTAGGCCGGACAGAAGATACAAGGGTCGTCGGGGTATTGATTGCTGCTTTGGAGGACAAGCATTCTTCTGTTCGCTGCAGCGCGGCAGCAGGTTTAGGTTGGAGACAAGATGCAACAGCAGTAAAGTTTTTGATTGAGACTTTGAAGGATGAAGATTCGCGCGTCCGAGTGAAAGCGGCGCACGCCCTGGGTCAACTACAGGACGCAAACGCCGTAAGGCCTTTGAGCGATGCCTTGAAGGATGACGATCAGGATGTTCGATTCGAAGCGGCGCAGGCTCTTGGGAAGATCAAAGGGCCTGCAGCGATACCGCCATTGATAGAGGCTATGGGAGACAAGGATTCGCATGTCCGACGGGGTGTGGCAAAGGCTTTAGGCATGATAAAGAGCGCAAAAGCGACAGAACCATTGGTTGCTGCTTTAAGGGATGTGGATTCACAGGTTAGGTCGGACGCCGCTGAGGCATTAGGTCAAATAAAAGACACAAGGGCGTTCGAACCATTGATTGCGGCTTTGAAGGATGAGAATCAGGGCGTCCGATTCGAAGCGGCTGAGGCTTTAATGGATATGGGTAAGACAAAGGAACCGAGGCTGGTGGACTTCTGGATCGGGGCTTTGAAGGATGAGCATTGGGCCACTCGAATCGAAGCAGCAGAAACCTTAGGCAAGATACAAGACGAAAGAACAGTAGAACCGCTAATTGCTGCTTTGCAGGATGAGAGTTGGCGTGTTCGATTCGGAGCGGCAGAGGCCTTACTGAATATGGGTAAGATGGAAGAGGCAGGATTGGCAGAGTTTTGGATGAAGGCTTGGGTGGATGAGAACCCAACCATTCAACGGCGTGCAGAAAAGGATTTAGTAAATGTAGGCAAGCGCGGCTCTGCGAGTGTGGCAGAAGCTTTGGTTGCAGCTTTGAAAGATGAGAAGCCCCACGTCCGAGAGCGTGCAGTGTTGGTCTTAGGGAATATAGGTACACCAGTAGTCCCGTCCTTGATTGCTGCCTTGAACGATGGAGATTCACGTACCCGACACGGTGCGGCAAACACTTTAGGGAAGATAAAAGACGAAAGAGCTATAGGGCCTTTGATTGCTGCTTTGAAGGACCCTAATTCGGAAGTTCGATGCAAAGCAGCAGAGGCTTTGGGTGGTATAAAGGCTATAGAGGCCGTGGAACCTTTGATTGGTGCTATCAAGGACACTGATGCAGATGTACGATACAAAGCTGCACAAGCTTTAGGTAGCATAAAGGATACAAGGGCGGTAGAACCATTGGTTGCCGTGCTAAAGGATGAGAGTTCGTCTGTCCGATGGTTCACGGCATGGGCGTTAGGTCAGATAAAGGATGCAAAGGCGATAGAGCCTTTGAAGGCTGCTTTAGACGATGAGGACCCTGGAGTACGCAAATCTGTTTCCGCCGCCTTGAGGCAAATCTACCAGCACCAGAAAAAGCTAAACGAGAAGAAGTAACTCTGGCGACACGTTGCAAGATTACCCATTCGACGGCCTGTTGATGGGAAAAACGGGCCAAAAACAAACTTTTGTTGTAGTCCGGCGTAGTAGACGATATAATGTAGTGTACGGCTAAAAAGGATTTGTTGAATAGAGAATCGAGATTTTTGAAAAGTGAATACGGGGGCGAACGGTTTCGACCGGATGGCGGAGAGCCAAGTTGCATGTCCAGGACGCCGGTTGGCCTGGCTAATCATCCGGCAACAATTTTAATTGGCAACTCACAGTTGCAAATGGCTGCTTAATTTAGCGGCTCGTCCTGCCTGACTTTGCCTGCGGGTTTGGTAAGGGCGTCAAAAAGCAGGCTGGCCGAGTCGGTTGTTCGGGCCGGCTTCGGTAAGAACTCTCCGAAATAGTCGAACCAACGGCCTGTCGTTTGGCTTTTGGCAAGGCGAATGTGTAATAAAGCGACTAAGCATGTAGACGCTTGTCTTGAAACATCTCGGGACGGGGGTTCGAATCCCCCCGCCTCCACTAAGATTAAGTCCTTGTTCAGCAAGGACTTATTTTTGTGTGCCGAGCATGTTCTGCAACTTGGAGGTGTAAGTCCTCTACACAACCTGATGGAGGTGAAGTGTTAGCAAAGCGCAAGAGCGTTGCCGTGAGGCAGGGTTCCAAGGAAGCGTGTAGCAAA
>JBARPZ010000230.1:0-2274 GCA_049643445.1 Sedimentisphaerales bacterium | reverse complement strand
GAATATTAAACGGCGAATATTTCCAGCAGCTTGACACTTCTGCAAGCTCCGGCTGGGGTAAATTTTATAATTTCCGCATCAGCTCAAAAGATGGTCAGTATGGTGACTACAGCAGAAGTGGAGCATTGAGGCCAAACGATTTTGAAAAGGTCCTTGAATATACCGAGAAAAAAATAGTTGAGCTGGCGGCAGAGTTTCTCTCAGGCAAAATCCAGGTAAGGCCATATAGACTTGGTACGATGTCGCCATGTGGCTACTGCAAATATAAGCCGGTTTGTCGATTCGATTGGCAGATAAATGATTACAACTCATTAGAACCACTAAGGAAACTACAGGTGCTCGAAAAGATAGGGATGGTTGATGGCTGAGAAGAAGATTAAATGGACTGAGCAGCAGAAGCGCGCGATTACGGCACGCGGCAGCGATGTTCTGGTGACCGCCTCAGCAGGGACCGGAAAGACAGCGGTTTTGTCGGGTCGCTGCGTCGACATTGTAGGCGACAAAACCGACGTTTGGAGCATGCTCGTATTGACTTTTACGGAGATGGCTGCCGAACAAATGCGTTCGCGCATTGCTGAGCAGCTGCGAGACGCATTCTTGAAAAATCAGAATCCTCACCTACGACACCAGCTTATATTACTGCAAGGCGCTGATATCAGCACGATACATTCGTTTTGTAAACGACTTATCACCGAGTATTTTTACAAGCTTGGTCTTGACCCGACATTCCGCGTAATTGATGCCGATGAGGCCAGATTACTTAAAGCCGAGGTACTGGAGAGGACTATCGACTGGGCTTGGGAGCAGAGTAATTTAGTGCCGGCCCTTCAGCAGCTTCTGTCACGGCGAGACCTTCGGACAAATGATGGTTTTCTGTCTAAGGTAATCGAGTTGAGCGATTTTCTGGACACTGTAGTTTCACGACAAAACTGGTACGAGCAAGCGATACGACTTGCGGAAGTGGCTAATCCCTTCACGACCGAGTTGGGCCGGAAACAAAAACAGATTATTGCTGAAAAATTAGGTCATATTCTTAATCAACTTCAACACGCCCGGAAGTTATATCAGAATGAAATTCCTGATGGCCAATGGAGTGCAGACTGTGATGATACCTTTATAAAGCCCGTTGCACAATGTATTGAACTTTTAAAAGCCGATGATTGGGACCGCTGCGCAGCGCAAATAAGAAACTTCAGCAAGCCTAGAGTAAACAAGCCCAAAGAACCATCCAAAAAAGTCGCTGAGCTCATACAAAAAACAATAAAAAATGCAGTTGATGCCTTTGAGAAACTTTCGGAGCTTGCAATTATAAATCCCGATTACCTCGACAGGGTAAGCGGCTCGGCCGGTCTGCAGACAAAGGTGCTCGTTGAGCTTGTGAAGAAATTCGAGGGTTTTTACAGTAATGCCAAACGAGCGATTAACTGTCTGGATTTTGCCGACCTCGAACATTATGCCCTGAAGCTTTTAACCGATGAGAAATCTTCGGAGCCCAAGCTTTCGGCCTCGGAAACGGCTCTGGCACTTCGGCGCAGGTACAAATACATATTTGTCGATGAATATCAGGATATTAATCCCGTCCAGCAGGCGATACTCGATATGCTGAGTGGCGAAGGAAACGTCTTTGTTGTCGGCGATGTCAAACAAAGTATTTACGCCTGGCGGGGGGCGAAGCCGGAGATTTTTATCAAGCGTCTCAAACCTGCGTCGGTTGAGCTGGCCAAAGCGCCAAATGGATTGCGGGTCGACTTGAATGCCAATTTCCGTTCGGCTAAAGGCATTCTTGATTTTGTCAATAAGATATTCACAAGGATAATGACAGCTTCGTTTGCGAATATTGATTACGATGAGTCGGCAAAATTGAAACCTGCACTTGAAGGCGAATCCAAAGCGCAGGCACCGGGCGATAGTAAACCGGTTGTCGAGTTTCATATACTTGATGAAACAGGTAGCGTTCAGGATGTGCAAAACCAGGAAAAAATCGAGTCCAGCGGATATGAAAATCCAGGTGTAGTCTCCGCTCGACAACGTCAGGCGGCAATGATTAGCCGGCGTATCAGGCAAATCGTCGGAGCAGATACCGGAAAGTGTGAGTTTCAAATATATGATAAACACCAGGATTGCCTGCGGGATGTCGAATATCGTGACATTGTGATACTGATGCGTTCGCTGGCCAAAAAGGCCAACGATTATGTGGAAGTGCTTCGGTTAGCGGGTGTGCCTGTTAGCTGTGAAGCTACGGCAGGGTATTTTGAGGCGACTGAAATCAGCGAT
>JBARPZ010000229.1:0-4912 GCA_049643445.1 Sedimentisphaerales bacterium | reverse complement strand
CGTCAAGGTTCCACCGTCCAGATTCAGGGCTGGGGCTGGGTACAAAGGCGCAGGCAAATATCCGGAGCATGAGGCTGCTTACAGATAAGATGAATATCTTCACATGTGCGCCTCACAACAACCTACTTTCGAACAGAAAACCAAATGAAGCTTACTGCCTGGCAAATCCGGGCGCCGAATATGCGGTCTATTTCCCCAATGGCGGTGAAGTCACACTCGATATCAGCATGCTGAAAAAACCACCTGCAGTACAATGGCTGGACATTATGAAGTCCCGATGGTTGGACGTTCAACGTGAGGAACGTAAGGGCAAACTAACGTTACGGTGTCCCTCGCAAGGATACTGGGCCGTGTTAGTTCAATAACCGCGAAATGCTTCATCCCCACGTCACTTACTCAGAAAATAACATAAAACACAAATTATTTGATTTGTAACAAGAAAACTGTGGGTATTTTTTTGTAGCTTCTTCTTTCGTACCGATACCAGTATCATTTCGTCACTTATTATGGGAAGTAATTTTATGTGTAAACAGCAGTTAAAAATAGCAAACTAAGGGTGTAGTTTTTGTCCTAAAAAAGCCGAATATACGGAAAATACATACTTTCTGTCTGGTTAAATCACTTACCGAAAAAGCATAGAAAATTACCCAGCTTGTTAAATGTACCAAACTGAATAAGAAAACATACAAAACTTCATTTTACAATATCTTATATAACTTATAAATGATGCTTATAGTCCTATAATTATTCTTGACATAAAATTGATAACTCGTTAAAATTGTTAAGTTGTTATATTTTAACGAGGAGTGGTAACTATGGTAACTTTATCGCGTCCAGTATTTTGCTATTCAATCCTCAAAAGAATATGTCACTTCGTAAACGAACAGACGATGTGTGGCCGATGCCGCAGGTAAAATTATAAACTTTTATCTTTTTTTTGGAGGATGTAATTATGAGAACAGTAACGTCAAAATTGTTAGTTGTTTGTGTTGTTCTCGGCCTGCTCGCTGTAATACCAGGCTTTGTTCAAACAGCCGACGCGGCCAGATGGTCATTTCATTTCTCGTATCCGGATTGTCCCGGTGGAGATTTGGAGGTATGGGCAACCAGAGATTGTGTGCGTCAGCTGCTGCTATTCGGGGGCTATACCAAGAATTGCAGGAAGTACGTCGGCCATGTCCCCGGCGCCCCTTACAATGACTTGATTTTCGATTTCTACTGGGATTTTTGGTGCGGCAACCACGACCATATTAAGATTGCCCTGCCCGGCTGGAATGGGAGCAACTGGGAGCTGAAAGAGCTGCCACCGTGGATAGATGCACAGGTGACAGGTGGTATTCCGCCAATAATCTCTGTCGGTGACCCCACCGGCAATATACAGAGAGTATACATCGTGGTGGATCCTGAAGTATGGCGTAACAACTATTCCGGAGTAGTACTGGATGAGTATGATATCCAAAACGGAACGCATCCGGACCTGCCGGGCTACCTCATCGGCACCACACCCATCACATTTGACCCACTTGGACCAGCTTCAGGCCCGTTCTCAACCACGCCGTTAAACGGGATACTTTCCCGGGACGGTGAGATTGAGCTTATACCAGAACCGCCGCAGCCGCCCGGTCCTGTCTTCGAGCAATTAGACTGGGTAGGTCCCTTTGACCCCGTGACCAATAGTTCCTGGGGCCGGGTAACATTGCAAATAAACAAACCGCGAGGCTTTTATTATCTGAACTTAAGTGTGGATACAGACGGGAACCAGCAATTTACACCGGTCATCCGGAATATGAGTGTTGAAACTACAGGGGAGACTCAAACGATTGCGAGCTTTTTCGACATCTTTTTAGACGAGCAAAACTACGAACCCCACCCTGTCCCTGCTTTGAGCTACAAGTATTCGATTAGCGAGGTGCCGCAACAGGAGCCGCCTACGGCAGAACCAATGACGGCGGACGTAATCAGCATTGAATACCAGGTCGGCAGCGAAGATGTAATCGTCGGTCCGCTTCCTGATTTAGTAAATCCGGGAATCCTTTGCCTTGTCAAGAAATCAGGCAAGCTGCCGAATTTGGGCTCGTTTGTCAATCAGCCGCAGTCGCGTAATTATTGTGCACCCGGTGCCATTTCAAACAGTCTGAAGTACCTGCAGGCCACAGGTGGTATCGATTCAACAGTGGACACGAGCATCAATACTGTTGCCGGCCAAATAGGCACCACTTCAAGCGGAACGTCCTCAAACTGGTACCTGAAGAAGCAGACGTTGTCGTATTTCACAGACATTGTTACCACCAGGTATATCGAGGCACCACTGGACGATGCTGAGATAGACGACCTGATTAACGAGCTTAACAGGGGCCAGGACATCGAGATGGACCTGAAGGGACACGTTGAGGTACTGGCCGGCCTGCGGGTAAGATGCGACGGCTCAATTGAGCTGGACTTATTTGATGACAACCAGACCGACAGCGTATCAGACCCGATGCACACATCAACTATATCCGGCACCTACCCCAACACCCAGTATGTTGACGGTATGGAACTTGAGCGTTTCGTAATTGAGTGTCCCATTGAGGAAGAGATAGTAGTGCTTCTACCATTTCTTTTCCTCGACACGCTTAATGACTGGCTCAACGCACTGGAAAATGGGCTTGTCAGGGCACTAACGTTAGAAGAGGGCGAAGGCTATCTGTGGCAATGGAATCCTGACAACCCTGAGGTTGAACTCGAGGGCAATACATATCCTCAAGACCAATACTTCGAGTCGGACCTGTTTGTATATGAAGGTGGCGGCGAAGGCGGCTTAGAGCCGAATGACGCTGGTCTCGTGATGGCCTGGGGCAACAGTGATGGTAATTCTACCAGTGCCTGGGCGGTTAAATATGACAAGGACCCTGACCTGACAAACTGCCTTATCACGCTTGTGGTAACCGCACCGCAGTGGGCGATGACCAGTCCTGGCAGCCAGATTAACAAGGTCTCCTTCGGTCTTGGAAATCCGCCTGCCGGAACCGGCCCGGTTCGTTCCTGGAGCTGGGACTGCGGACCCGGCAAGACCATCCCGTGGAACACACCAACGATTCTAAAGATTGACACGTCGAAGACGGGCCTGACGGCGGCGACCCCGAAAGCTAACGGCTACACGAATAACATAGGCTTCAACCTGACAACCGTGACGTGGCTGTGTGTGGATGAAAACGGCACGTGGATCGGACCGCCAAACCCGGCGCCCGGACCCGGTGGGTTCCAGTTCTTGTGGAACTACTGGCACTGGATACTGGTTTCTCCGAAAACGACTGTTGACAAGGGAATCTACAAGAAGTGGTCTCAACCGCCGGTGGTATTGGACCCGAATCATGACCCACCGATGATCCTCGGTTGGGATGAGCATTCGACCTATTGGTATGAGGACGCTACGGGCGCTGGACATCCGTTGGTTGTAGCTGACGACTGGGCGTGCAAAGATAATCGGCCTGTTACCGATATCCACTGGTGGGGCTCTTTCCACAACTGGACCCAGCCGAAACCTCCGGCATTGCCCACAGTCTTCCATATTGGTATATGGACCAATGTGCCGGTTGACCCCGACGACCCGGACTCGTTCAGCCATCCGGGCGAGCTGGTCTGGGAAAACTATTGCGACAACTACGTGTGGAACTTCGCAGGCTATGATAAGGACCCACGCAACAACATTAATTTCCCGGGAGAACCAGGATTTGATGAGCCGGTAGATGCCTGCTTCCAGTTCACCCAGCTTCTCTCGCAAGACGAATGGTTCTATCAGGAGCCCAGTGACGACCCCGACAACCCACGAATCTACTGGCTAAGCATCTCGCCAAGATGGGGTTCTGATGACCATCCTGACTGGGGCTGGAAGACCAGGCCGTGGTATTTCGAGGATGATGCCGTCATTATCCAGCAGGCCGACCCGTGGCCACCAGTGGTCGGTACAACCAAGTGGATAAATGGGATACCAATCCAGTATCCTCCGTATCCCGACCCCGAAGGTGTCTCGTGGGATGTGGCCTTTGAGCTGACCACCAACGAGCCGGCGTACGAGGATAATCCAATTCCGGGAGACGCCAACCTCGACGGTGTAATCGATTTCAAAGACGTGGCTATCACGGCAGCGAATTGGCTTGAAAAAGCACCCGGCTTTTGAGTGGACCCGAAAATAAGTCCATATTAGTTTATACGACGGCAAAGGGCTGTGGGTTAGAAAGCTCACAGCCCTTTTTCTTTGCGCATAGACGATTAGGAGGGGTTAGTTAGCCCATATATTTGTCGCCGAAGAATTTTCTCGACATTAAACATACCACTACCGAAACGATTACGGGCATTCACATCTACGGCGGCCTACCTGGTGGTTACAACAAGTCCGACCTCAACTGCAACAGCATGGTCGACTTCAACAATCTCGATATCTCCACGCTGCAATGGCTGGGTAGTGTCCGCGAAAATCACCGGACAGTTACATTTGAGAATTGAAAAGCTGTAAGGGGCTTTTGCTGCTTACCGTTTTTTCTTTGAGCAAATATTGCGTAAATTGAAAATTGATGATGGGGGATTTTGCGCTTATAATATCCTCTGATATGCAAAACAGAACAACGATATACACGGTCAGCCAGGTCAACTCATTAATCAAAGAGATTCTCGAAAATAATCTGCCTTCGCGGCTGACAATTACCGGCGAGATAACCAACTGGACTATCGCCCGAAGCGGCCACGCATATTTTGACCTCAAAGACGAAAACGCCCTGCTGCCCTCCGTTTGCTGGAAAAGCAGTCTCAGCAGGATTAAATTCGAGCCGGAAAACGGGCTGGCCGTAATCGCTAAAGGCCATATCGAGGTTTATTCGCCGCACGGCAAGTACCAGTTCTACGCCGATTCTATGCAGCCGGCCGGCGTCGGAGC
>JBARPZ010000228.1:0-1861 GCA_049643445.1 Sedimentisphaerales bacterium | reverse complement strand
CTGAGGCGGTTGCAGTTGCAGTTTCGGCCAGATTGGTCTTAAAGGTTTTGCGAAGGATTTGGCCGATTTCCCGGAGTACCTTGCTGTCGCGCTCAGGAAACAGCCCATCGCGATTAGGAGGAATATTCAGCAGAAAGACGGTGTTTCCTCCGACGGAGCGATACCAGATATCGAGTATTTGCTCGGTCGTTTTGACGTGCTGCTTTTCGTCGCGCCAGAACCAGCCATGCCGGATAGAGGTATTTGTTTCAGCCGGGTACCAATGAAGATATCCACCGCGACTAAGACTCTCCTTAAGTTTTGGCAGGCTTGCGAGGTCCTGTGCTGTCATATCCGGCCAGGCGAACCTGCCCACCGGTGCACTTATGGGAACAACGCTCCACTCGGCAGCCCTTGTGCCTCCTCCTTCATTACCACACCACCGCACGTCGGGCCCCTTGCCGAAAATAACAGCCTGTGGCGCCAGCTCGCGAATCATTTCGTACCATTGAGCATATGTATACTTCTGTCCTCCTTTACGCTTTGGGTGTGCCCCGTCAAACCAGACTTCATGGATCGGACCGTACTCGGTCAGCAGCTCGAACAACTGATTCAGGAAGTACTCGTTGTAATCGTCCACGAGGTATTTGAAGGTGCGCTTGTCGCGGAACGGACGACCCGGCACCGGCCGGGGAATCACTCGCTCTGAATATTTGCTCAGGTTGCCGTACAGGCCCTGGGGGCTTTCAATCTGGTACAAATCGGCCGGCGATAAATATACACTAACCTTCAGCCCGTACTTCCTGCATGAATCGACCAAATCCCGCAGCACGTCCCCCCTGCCGCCGCGCCACTGGCTCGAAGCCACAGATTGTGTCGTATATCGCGTCTGCCACAGGCAGAAACCATCGTGATGCTTGGCCGTCAAAATGGCCTGGGTCATCCCGGCCGCCTTCATCATACGGCACCACTGATCGGTGTCTAACTTATCGGGATTGAATATCTTCGGGTCCTCCTTGCCTGTGCCCCATTCACGACCGGTGAACGTGTTGACGCCAAAGTGGATAAAGGCGATGAATTCCAATTCCTGCCAGGCAAGCTGCCGGGGCGAAGGCCTGACGTTTACGGCCCTGCGAATGATATCCTGTTGTGCAGCCGCCTCATCGTCATCCACCATGTCATATACACGGACGTAATCGGTTAAAAAGTGATCGGGAAGCTCTGCTTTTGTTATATCACCGCCCCACTTTCCAATTTCTTCGGTAAGTTTTAAATACTGCGGTACCTGCGAAACACCGCCTGCACTTGTTCGCCATGTTACTTTGCCGTCAACATAGAAAACATATTCGTCCGGTGTCCAGTGCAGACCGAAGGTATGGAATCCTTCGCTTACGCCGGGTATTGTGGAACTTTGGCCGGCGTGCTTATGTTCTTTTCCGTAGCCATCCCAGTGTAAGTTCTGGGTTATTTTGTCTTCCCGCCATGGTTTTTCCATAATATCTATTTCTGTGCCGTCCCTGCCCTCGTCTCCGACCTTGCCCACGCTGTTTGTATGAAGCCAAAATGCGGGCCAATGCCCCTGCTGTTTGGGAAACTTGCATCGAGCTACCCAATAGCCGAACTTATGCTCGAATTTGCCTTTAGTACGCACGGCCCCACAGGTATAACGGCTGCCATCTTTCTTTGTGCGAAGTATCAAATTTCCTTTGCCGTTCAGGAAAGAATCCTCTTTGACCCAGAAACCATCTCGCCTCTTCCAGTCACCGAGGATTTCCCACTTCGACTCGTCGACCTTTGTACCGTTGAATTCATCACTCCACGCTAATTTCCACTTTTTGCCCTGCGGAACCGGCGGCATATATTCTTCCACCTTCTCTGCCTC
>JBARPZ010000227.1:0-3781 GCA_049643445.1 Sedimentisphaerales bacterium | reverse complement strand
CCTCCGGCCCCTGCTCATTCCAGTAGTCGGCACAAAAATCCTGACGTTTCAGTCCTTCCTTTGTTTCTACAAGAGCCCCAAAGTATTCTTCGCCGTACTCAATTTTTTTACCGCTGCCCCAGCACTGTCCCAACGGCTTATCAATTTCCCACTCATCCACGTTTAGTACCTTTCTGCAAATCTCGTGCTACTTTTTCCACTTCGCGCCACACACGCAGCAAGTTACCCCCCCATATCTTAACAATATTCCCTTCCGAGTATCCCCTTTTAATCAATTCAATCGTAACGTTCAGTGCTTCAGAGTGGTCATTAAAGCCCGGAATACCCCCACCGCCATCAAAATCACTACCGATACCCACATGGTCAATCCCGGCAATCTTGACAGCATGGTCTATATGGTCCACAAAGTCCGCTAAGTTTCCCGGCGGGTATTGTGCATCGATTACTTTCATTTGTTCATTGAACCACCCAATATCCTTTGTCTCATCTTCACCTTCCTCTCCCAAACTTTTTATCGCTTTACGGCGTTCGGGTGAATCCGGTTTCAAAAAGCCACTATACGCTACTATCTGAATTACGCCTCCGTTTTTCGCAAGCGCTTTCAACTGCTCATCGTATAAATTCCTTGAATGCTCAGCAAGTCCGCGACATCCCGAATGGGATGCGATAACAGGGGCCTTCGACACTCTGATAACATCATAAAAGGACTCTACAGATATATGAGACACATCAACCATAATGCCCAGCCGGTTCATCTTCGCAACGACTTTCTCACCGAATTTGCTCAGACCGTTGTGTTCAGTTTTCTTGTCACCCAATTTTTCCCGCCGATTGCAGGAATCGCAAATGTCATTATGACCATTATGGCTCAATGTGATATATCGGACACCGAGGCCGTAAAACTTGTCAATAAGTGACAGGTCCTTACCTATAGCAAATCCGTTCTCGATACCAATCATAATAACCCTTTTGCCTGCCTTTACAACGCGTTCAACATCCTCCGGCGATGTGGCTAACTCGCAGCGGTCAGGATACATCTTCTCAGCCAGACGGTGGATCGCTTCGATTTTATGCATCGCAGATTCATATGCACTTTTATACCCATCGGCGTTGCGCTTTCTCTGTCTGACATAAGCCGCCAAAAACACACCGTCCACACCACCCTTATCCATTTTGACAAGGTCGCATTTGAGCTTGGGATTATCTATACCAGGATCAAATGCCCCTGTGGGATACTTCGTATCAGGAATGTCGACATGACTGTCAAGTGTGAGAACTTTTTCGTGAATCAACTTTGCCCTTTCAATGATTTCCTGCCCGGCCACCAACTGTCCTGTACACCCTAAGAAGACTATCGGCAGCATCGTCAACAATAAAGCTCTGAATTGTTTAAACATTTCCACCTTAATCCTTATTCGAACTTCAGCCATTCGCTTATATTTTGTGCCGTTTTAGGCCCTATGCCTCTTACTTTTTGCAAATCATCGCAACTTCGAAATGCCCGGCTGTTACCGTCTTCTTTGCTTAAATCCTCTCGACAAGCCACTATCGCCTCAGCCCGTGAAATACCTATCCCCGGTAATCTTACCATACTTGCTATTGGCGCATCGTTTGGATTTATCCTCTCGTCTAACTCGATTCCACTGGCTTCTCGAACTGCCGCAAGACTTGAAACCGCAAAACTTATAGAAAACAAAGCACACACGCACACGCTGATAACAAATGCAAATGATTGAATCCTGCTTTGCCTGACTTCCGTTCGCTGGATATAATTATCGCTCGCCATATTGATCAGCGTATATCGTATTGCGTCACTTCTTCGATTTACGAGCCACGAGCCGCCATTTGTTCACCGATTGAAAATAGCATCGTGCAATTTCTTCAAGGTGTGAAACGATTTTTTGGGTTCCAGCCGGCCCGTCAACAGACCGCTGTGGGCTATCGGACTGTCCTCCGCATCGGAAAGGTTGGAATATGTCACCGTATCAACAAATTGTTTGCTAAGCGCTATCTTACAGAACTGCTCAATCCACTGTCCCTGCCTCGCCTGGTCCCATTCTTTGTGCCACACACCGGCAACTTCTGCCCGCTGCAAACCGCCACCATCTTGGCTCGGAACTTCCACGTCGGTTATATACAACGGCTTGGCTATCGGCCCGAAGTAATCCAAGACTGCAGATATTTGCATCATATCTCTAATATGCATACCGGATTGATTTTTGCCGAATCGTATAGACAATCCGAACGCGTCAAAATTAATTCCGCTCTGAACAACCATATCCATATACACTAACGGCGGAATCGTATCAGTTTTGGTTGCATAATATTCGCCCCACGGATTGCTGATCTCTATTATCTTAAAAGCCCTGTCACTGGCCGCTTTTACGGCCATATTGACCGCACGGGTCATTTCTACAACCTGCTCGAAGTTAAATCCAAAATCGTTAAAAACATTTAAACCGTTTATAACAGACCACGTATGAATGTCGCCTGCATAGCGAGCAACCACCTTTGAAACGAATTGATACGCCGTCTCACGAATCCTTTCAAATCCATCTCCACTTCGGAACAGCCACTTGGGTAAACTCTCTTCAGAAAAACAAAGCAGCGGGCCTGCACTGATTGCCAATTTCTTTTTACCAAGAACGCCGATACAGGCGTCCACTATTGAAAAATCGTAACTGCCTTTAGCAGACTCTATCTGCGCCCAGTTTATCGGTATCGTTACGAAGCCAAAACATTCGAGCAGCTTCTCAACATATTTAGAATTATAAATCTGCATAGGGTCTACTCTGCACCCAATGCACCCTCGCCCAAAACCGTGGCCTTCGCCTCTCGCATCAAAAAGCACCTCTGCCTGTTTCACTGCCAGCTTCTCAGAAAATACTACAGCTTTTCTCAGTGATTCATCTGCTAATTTAGATGCCAGTGGTGCCTCTGCTATTTTTTGAATCGCCTGAATAAATAAATCCTGGGCCTCTTTGCAAATACCTTCCAAGCCCTCTACACTGTCAAAGAACGACCAGTCCTCACGCTTGTTAATGATTTGCATCAGCCTTGCCCGTGCTATCTCGATGTTAAGAATATATGGGGCAGCTCTTTCAGGCAGGCAGGTAGTCGGTAAAAGCACCCTGCCGAAACCGTCAATAGGCCACAACAAAGCCAGGCCAGCCGTTCCCAGATTCGGCTTCTCACACCCGATAATGCCGTTTTTGAATGTAATCTTCGCACGCCGGATGCTGACACCGTCGGTCCCGAAAAGATAGGCGCCACACAATTTGAATTTATCAACAATCTTGCCGTTCTTAAAAACCTGAAATCTCATTTTTTCTCTCAACTTAAGTTTATTAACTGTGCATAATGCGCATTGCGCAATACGAATTATAGCAATTACGCCCTTAAACACAACCCAAACTTTGATGGATTTTGGTTAAATGTGAGATGTGACCGGGGATGCAAAATACGAGATACGCAATATGAAAATCAACTCGATGCTATATCGCCCTGGCTGTACATGCCGAGCTGCTTTGTTTGAAGCTCATAAGCCTGCTCGGCTTTCTCGACCAGCTTGGCTATTAGCCCGATTTGATTCAGTAGCATTTCAATCAGACCAATATTTATCAGGGTTGATTCGGAATTATATTGTGGCAGTGCTATAATTACATAACCGCAATTAGTCTCCTCCGTAGCCAACTGTGCAGCAACAACACCGAAGTCATTTACCTGAGTTACGACCGGCTCAGCGCCATCATCGATTGTAGTACAGAGTCCCTTCAAAAAC
>JBARPZ010000226.1:0-1676 GCA_049643445.1 Sedimentisphaerales bacterium | reverse complement strand
CGGGCCTGTGCAGGTGTTTGTAACTTTCCTTCCAATTGGGCGATGTACAACTCCTGAGCTAACTGGCCCAGGCCGGGGCCGGGGACAGCACCTAATCGAATTAAGTCATGGCCGTTGAGCAGTGGTTTGGGGCGCAGCTCAATGTCGCCGAGGTCCTTTATTCTTTTCCGTAACCTACCCAACGCAGCAATACCCTCCCTGCCATCAGGCCCGGCCTTTTGAATAGCTCTTTGCAGCTCGTAGAGGTCCCAGAAATACGGCCCGGCAAGAATCATCTTCAACCGGCTCAGGGCCATCCGGTCGTCGAGGAGCTTGCCTCTGCAAGCAAGTAAGAATTTTATATGCTTGTTTTGACTTCTGCTAAGTTTCAAGATTTTACACTTTTGCCGTGCAAATTCATTCGTGCAGCCGGCGAAAAGTGAAGCCAGTGCCAAAGCGAAATCAACCTTCTTCCGGAGCTGACCCAGTACGCTAACCGCGAATTCGGCGTGCCTGCCGGAAAAGCCGGGAAAAATGGCTTTAGCCAAACCACTATTGGCCAGCATTGACGTCCCCACAGAACGATTTGGATTGGCCAGTATCGCTTCCAACTCAATCGCGATTCGTTCGCCGCTTATTTTAGTAATCTTTTTTGCGTTACTGCAAACTGCCGACCATGTTGCCGGCTCAATCGCAAAACCGAGCTGAGTGGAAAATCGCACTGCCCGTAACATTCGCAGGTAATCCTCACTGAAGCGTTCATTGGGTTTACCGATGGTTCGTATCAGGCCTTTTTTTAGGTCGGCATGCCCATCGACATAATCAATTACCTTCTCTTTCAATGGGTCGTAGAACATTCCGTTGATGGTAAAGTCCCTTCGGCTCGCATCTTCTTCAGCACAGGAGAATTTAACGACAGAGGGGTGCCTGCCGTCAGTATAGCCGGCTTCGGTTCTGAATGTGGCCACTTCAACCTGCCGGCCTTCGAGCATAACGATAACTACGCCAAATTTCGCACCGACCTTCAATGTGCGTTTGAACAATCCTATTACGTCCCGGGGCTGTGCATTGGCAGCAACATCATAGTCTTTGGGGCGTTTGCCTAACAGCATATCGCGGACGCAACCGCCGGCCATCAAGGCCTGGAAGCCATTGCGGTTTAGCCGCCTGATTACTTTAATAGCTGCCTGTTTATTTGTCATTGGCTTATTTTTTGTAATATAGTTACGGCCATAGTGCCCCACTGGCGCCGGTCTATTATCTTTAGCGCACCATATCGCTCCAACAACTCCGTGGAACGGTTAGTTCGTACTACAACAATTCCATCAGGGGCAACCTGGCAGTTTAACACATCCAGTAAACTGCTCAAAGGCGAATTTGGCCCAACATTTTCCGTGCAGGCATAGGGCGGGTCGACAAAAATAAGGTCATACTGTCGTTCTTTAATCGGTGCACCTATCCTGAATGCGTCAGCCTTTATCACTTTTGACTTCTTAACAAAGTCGGATTTTTCAATATTCTTTTTTAGAGTCGCAATAATCATTGGGGCCTTCTCTACGAAAGTAACAAAGACAGCCCCCCTGCTCAAAGCCTCAAGGCCCAGAGAGCCAACGCCGGAGAACAAATCAGCTACAACCTTGCCGTCCGGCAGGTCATATTTGTAAAGGACGCTGAACAGCGATTCCTTGACCCTGTCT
>JBARPZ010000225.1:0-2303 GCA_049643445.1 Sedimentisphaerales bacterium | reverse complement strand
TAATCATAGGGTTCCCGAAGCAGCCAATTCCACCGGCGAGACCACCTGAGTTGCCGGCTATAGTGCAGTTGCTGATTCTTGGGCTGCTATAATTACCGGTAATAATGCCGCCCACCTCGGTGGCCCAGTTGCCGCTAATATTGCAGTTGGTAATTGTGGGGCTGCTGTCATCACAAAAGATTGTCGCAACAAAAGCACGAGCGTTTGTGATGGTAAAGCCATCCAAAATGGAATTCGCATCTTCTCCCCGGCCGAAATAGAAGCCGCGTCCTAACGCTTCACAGTCGATAATGCAGTTTTGCGGACCGCTCTCGCTGCGCAACGTAATTGCCTTGCCGAGAAAGTCGATATCCCTGTTGCCATCTCCGGTATACGTGCCATCGGCCACGATTATGGTGTCGCCGTCATTAGCATCGTTAATTGCTGCCTGAATGTTATTGAAATCCCCCGGCCCATCGTCATCAACGTAGATAGTCCTTCCCGCCGAAGCAGTTTGCGCATAACCAGTTTGAGATAAGAAAATTACACTTAACAGAACTAAAGATATTAAACCTGATTGACCTCTCTTTTTCATCTTGAGCCCCTTTCTACCTAAAATCAAACCGAGCAAACCAGGTTGTGATGTTCCAAACTGAGACACTTACCAGAACCAGAAATGTTAAACCTAATTCGCCTCTTTTTTTCATTTTATCTATTTTTAATTATAAGATTTATAAGTTTTCTATTCGTTCAAGAAAAGTGACCAACTGGGTTCAAAATCATCAGTTGGATTGTCTGTTAATTGTGTTACGTTTCCTCCTGTTGATAGGATTGTCCAGATATCATAATTTCCACTCCTATCCGAACAAAATACAATTTGATTGCTATCTGGCGACCATGAAGGTTGCCTGTCAATATTATTATTAGTTATTAATATTATATCTCCCCCTGTTGCAGGTATTATTCCTATTTGACTGTAAGAAAAGGGGCCTGTCTTAAATGAAAAAGCAATATACTTTCCATTGGGAGACCATGCTGGATCTTTTTTTAAATTAGGATAATAAGTAATTGTAATTATGTCTCCTCCTACTGAGGGTATCACATGAATAAAAGACCCATATGTCCAAATTGGTGTTACTCCCATAAAGGCGATTTGGCTTCCGTCTGGTGACCATGTGGGATGAGCAAGGTAGAATGAGTCTATTAATTTTAGTAAGCTATTAGGATCACCACTAACATTTATTGTGTAAAGTGCACACCATTTATCCCCCATAAAAGCAATTTTAGTTCCATCTGGCGACCATGCAGGTTCTCTGTCATTAGCATCATTATAAGTTAATCTTGTCTGATTGCTACCGTCAGAATTCATAACATAAATCTCATAATTATCATCTCTATTTGAGGCAAAGGCTATCTTCTTTCCATCAGGACTCCAAGAAGGCTCCGTATCATCAGCATCATTATAAGTCAGTCTGGTCTGCTCACTTCCATTAGGATTCATAACATAAATTTCATAATTCCCATCCCTATTAGAAACAAAAGCTATTTTACTGTACCTTAACCAATTTCTTGTAAATATTTCTAAATCATTATAGTCAACAATGTTATCTCCATTAATATCTCCTTCAAGGGCTTGACCTGTTTTTAGCCAATTTCCTGAAAGTATTGCATAATCTTTGAAATCGACAAAATAGTCGTGAGAAAGATCTGCTTTAACATTAGGGTCGTCAATAACAGATTGTATACTTCCTCCAGGATTAACATAGTATATTGCTTCTTTAGCTTCATTTGCCCGATTAGCCGAGACCGATACAAGTATTGCCACACAAACCAGCTTCTTCACTTTATTCTTAGTTCCCCCAATCATTTTTATAGCTCCTTTCTGACCAATGCGGCCATTAAATATTCGCAATAGAAGCAAGGTGTCTTCGCGTGTTGAAAAAATCCCAGAAAATCGCTGCATTATCAATGTTATCTTTTTTAATCTTATTGCAATTACATATTGATGTCAACAACAAAATTCTAAAAATCATTGATTTTTAGCCGTCAAAGCAGCATTTTACACGCCTCAATAAAGCGAATCTTTACCGACAAACAAGCTTTTTAGACCATTAATCAATTGTATGACCTTTCTGGACCAAAAACAATAGTGGTAAACTTGGGATTTTTCAAAAAAAGTGCTTTTTTGGTCATTTTCTTCTTTACTTTTGTTTGGAAATCTGTTAAAATACCCTCATGTTTGCCGGCAGACAAACCTAAACCGCCAGCAGGCAAAGGATATTGCGGAGCTCCGCACGTCGTAAGCCACAGCGTGGCAAGGACAT
>JBARPZ010000224.1:0-2582 GCA_049643445.1 Sedimentisphaerales bacterium | reverse complement strand
TTCGTGGCATCTTTCAATCCCAGATCCAGATCTTGCGGAATATCCTCCTTTTTGGCATACATCAACGCATAATCTTCTACTGGTTTGCTCACAACTTCAGGACCTTCTGTCCGTCTGTCCCTGCCCAAATGAGCAACTAACAGCAGCGAACCCACCACCAGCACCGCCGCAGCCGCACCAAGCCAGGCAGGTTTCCTGAACGAGATAATCCTCGTCCGCACGGGCCGAGCAGTCTGCTCTACCACACTCGTAATCAAATCATCAGAGGCCTTTACTTCTTCTTTCAGCAATTCCAAAGATGAGAATTTTCGCTGCAGCTTCTCCAGATGCTCACGGCAATGTATACAGCCTTGAAGATGACTGGAAATCTCCGCCCTCTGGACATCCGAGGCCAGTTTGAACTGGTATTCGATAAGCTCCTGCTCTGTAAGATGAGCTTTCATTTCATATCTTCCGAAATATCAGGTAATCTCTGTGCCAACGTTTTAAGCGCCCTGTACATTTGCGTTTTCACCGTCCCGACGGAACAACCAAGTACCTGCGCGACTTCAGGATAACTAAGCTGCTGGTAATAAGCCAAAACAAGCGTCGCCCGCTGTCTTGCCGGCAGCAGTTCGAGTGCCTGCCGGACTTGTTCTTTCTGCTCAGTCATAATCGCCTTTTGAGAAGGTTCGTAAGAATTTTCCGCCACAGCAACCCCACTGAACTCCCGGCCTTCATCATCAGCACAATCTAATTTCTGATTCAGCGATGTAACCTGCAACCGACTGTTTCTGCGGAAACCATCAATAGCCACAGTCGTCGCGATGGCAAACAGCCAGCTCTTAATTCGACTGCCCCGAAACGTGTCAGCCTTTTCATGAACACGTTTGAAGGTTTCCTGAAACAAATCCTCTGCCTGTTCTATACTGCCCGTCATTCGCGTCAAATATCCCAACAAACTATCCCCGTATCGGCGTACAAGCTCGCCGAAAGCCGTCGTATCGCCCTGAAGATGGGCGTCGATTAAGCTTTTGTCAGTATTCACCATTAAGGCCATTTACTCCATCTACCGTTATAGACAGCTATCTTAGCCTATCGGTTGACAAATAAATGTAAAATATTCGTAAAATTTGGCTTTCGTGGCTCTAAGCCATCCCCAAGTTCATCCTGTTTCTTCGATACTCACTTGAGGCTGCCAACCATCAAATTAGATACTATAGAATACCGATAAAAATGGCACATAAAAGATGAATTTGCTACACAAATTGACCCAAATAAACCGGGATTTAGCTGTATGGATTTGCCCAGGCTCATCAACAGAAAGAGATTGATATCACAAAACATCTAAGGCTTCACACCAAGGGGATTCCCTCTCAAATTATTTCGATAAGTTGAGTGGGATAAAAAGAAGACCTGGATTAGAGAATTCTTCTTGTTTTTAGTCAAGTTTAGTGCATGGTCTAAATCACTTAACAAACGTGGGCGACATTAAAAATCCACTTACCTCTGCTTCTCTGGGGCCTTAATTTCGAGGTTCTTATCTGAAACCGATACGTCAATCTCGAAAATTAAGGTTTTTATCTTCTCAATAGCTGGTTCTGTACCTACTACAATCAAGGTATTTGTGCGTTCGTCAGAAACTATCCTAAACTGGTCGTCTGGGAAAAGTATCATTAATTTCTCTTCTATGCTTTTGCAATCCGCATATTTCAGAGCAATAATTTGAGTGACAGTGCTTTCGGCCAAAGTATCAGATTTCGGTTCTATGCGTGGCATGATTCTAACGGAGATGCTGTCCTGTTCTGCGAGAACATCAAGCTCGGCAATCAAGGCTTCAATCAACCGGTTATCGGCCGGGCTTGCGAGAACGATTAACCTGTTGGTATCCGGATCCGGTATAATTCTTACGACGTTTGCGGGTTTATCTTTTATTCCCTTCCAGCGGCGTTCAAGGATCCGGCTTAATACTTTGGCCAGTTCCTCAGCACTGGCATATCTGAGTTCGAAGATGCGGGGAGCTCCGGCTGTCCGATCTGTCGATTTTTCCATCATCTTGCGATACTCGTCAACGGTTTTGCCGGCCTTGTATGCAGCGAGGCGCCACTCGTATGCCCGTAAGGCTTGTGAACCTTCCAGTAGCAGCTGACGGGTAAAAGTTTCCTTCATGGTGACATCCTGGCTATGGCTTTTAACGGTCAGAGTAACTTTAGTGCCTTTTGGGCCAACGATTCTTGCCACGACTTCATCCAGCGACATACCTTCGGTACTGACTCCATCAACAGCCTCAATGATATCCCCTTGCTGAAAAGATGAGCCGGAGGGAGGAGCATCCGGGAGTACCTCACTGATTTTTATCAGACCATCTGTTTTTCCAATAGCGATGCCGATGCCATAGTGTTTCTTTGCTTTGGCAATTTCGATTGCCTTTTCCAAGTGCTCTATGGCCTTCGTAAAATCACCCTGTTCGGCAAATTTGGCAGCCATAACACCAAGCCATTTATGCTCACTTTCCGACTCTTTCGCCGAAGCTAACACAGTACTAAGGCTCTCCAACTCAGCTTTCTTTTTTTCCAAATCCTCAAGCTGCCTTTGGACATCAA
>JBARPZ010000223.1:0-6117 GCA_049643445.1 Sedimentisphaerales bacterium | reverse complement strand
GTAATATCATTCTTTGGGAAAAACCTGTGGATTAATTCCGTTAAGAAAAATCTGGCAGAAAAATTGATTTTATTTAGAGTAAAATAGATATTTAAATCGTGTTATAAATAAAGAATGTTGGTTCCAGCACTAAAGTTATGAGTTGTAAATGATAGAAGACAGGCTACTTATCTGGAAATTTAAGTGTGGAAGCAAGGATGCTCTACGCCGAATTTACGAAAAGTATGCTGGTTTTCTGCTAACGTTAGCGATGGCTCTCTTAAATGATGTAAATGCCGCTGAAGATGTAGTGCATGATTTCTTTGTCTCGTTTGCTCAATCTGCTGAGAAACTACAACTTAAAGGAAGTTTCAAATGGTATTTAGCAACCTGTGTTATGAATCGTGCGCGCGACAAGATGCGGGCAAGACAACTACAAACTATTGGTTTAGACGAGACCGATTCGATTTATTCGGATTCTAATGAGCCGGAATCAGTAGCAGTGTGTAATGAAGAATTACAACAGTTATGTGTAGCGATGGAACGGTTGCCGTCTGAACAACGAGAAGTGGTACTCCTTCACACAAAAGGCGAAATGAAATTCAGGCAAATAGCTTCGTTACAAAATGTATCAATCAAAACAGTTCAAAGTCGTTACCGCTATGGGCTGGACAAATTGAGGTCGTTCTTGAATGGTGAGATGGAAGAATGAAATCCACGGATAACGTAGAAAAGTTAATAAGAAGAGCGAATGCTGTACCCAGCGTTAAAATGAACCGCAGAACTCTTAATGATATCTTCAAAGCACAGGAAGAATCAAAAAGAAAAACTTTGGCTAAATTTGAGCCGAATATATGGAGGATTACGTTAGGGAGTAGAGCTGGTTGCTTGGTAGCGATATTTCTCATCATTTCTTCCTGGATGGCGTGTTTTGTTCTATATCGAAAAGTCACTGACCTGAGAGATGAGCTTGCTCAGCGTGATGTCGCTATTGCTCCGACTGACGATTCAGCCACTATCAACTTTTATCTAAGAGAACATCAGGATGTTGTCGCTCGACACGCTTCCCTGAATCCGACCACACCACAACCGTTACAAATGCGTGTGAGCCAACATGATATTCTGTACTATGAACTTCTTGATGACCAGCCGGAATACATGCATCCCGGCATAATTGTCAGAGGACCTTCATCTCAGCGAGAAATAGGCTTGCCTGAAGCTCCCGTGATTTCCAATGGTCACACAATGACCCTCTCAGAAGCCCTAGAAAACACTAATTTTGATTTAGTGGCGCCGCCGTGGCTTCATCCCTACTATAAACTCGACCAGATCAGAACTATTGAGGACCGTGACGCCCTGCAACTGCTGTACACAGACGGTATCAATTCGGTATCGTTGTTCGAGCAACCTTTGGATGGACAGCGTGGGTTATCGCGGCAGGATTTCAGAGAATATGCCGTATATCGCGACACCGAGCAAGCCGCAGGGACCATTCTTGCATGGAGGGATGATGAGCTTTCGTATGTCTTAATCGGTAATATCGAAATGTCACAATTAATGGATATGGCGCAATCAATCAGCGCCGGAAAATAAGAGGAAACAAAATGAATAACAAAAGATTAATCTCATTAGCAATATACTGGATTTTAGTAGCCGTCCCCGGATTATCTGTTCTATCATTTGCGGATAACAAATCAGAGACGAATCCAGAGGCCGAACAACACTTTCAAAAGGCAAATGAGCTGCATATACTCGCCGATTACAATGCCGCAATTGCCGAATACCAGACAGTAATAAGTTTGTCACCGAACAGTAAAATCGCCCAGAATGCTCAATACTGGATCGGACAATTATATTTCGAATCAAAACAGTTCGATGCCGCATTATCTGCGTTTCAGAAACTTCATGATGAGTATTCAGAAAGTAGAACTGTCCCGGCAACAACGCTCATGATAGAGCGCGTTCAACAAGCAAAGCAGAACAAATCACTTTTTGAGGCGGTGCAGAAGGCGGATATCGAACAGGTTAAGTTGCTTATCGCCGAAGGTGCCGATGTCGATGCCAAATGGTGTGATACCAGTACAAAAGAGGAAGAGGAGAAAACTGCGGATTACACTCCACTGTATTATGCAGTCGATTCAAACAATATGGACCTGGTAAAGCTCCTTGTTGAAGCAGGCGCCGATGTTAATGCAGGATACTGGCCTTCATTGTGTCGAGCAGTTGATAAAAACAATACGGCCATAGCTGAATACCTGATTGACCATGGAGCAAACGTAAACGTAAACGTTCCGGATAGTTGGGTGGAACCTTTACGGTCAACAGTCTACATCAGCAACAGCGTCAAGATGGCTGAATTGCTGATCGCAAGAGGGGCCGATATCAGTGCCGGGTCTTTCCCTGCTTTTCATAATTCGATTCTCAGGGAACGCAAAGACATATTTGAACTTCTAATTCAGAGTGGTGTTGATGTAAATGCTAAAGACAAATGGGGATATACGCCGCTGTGCTATGCAGTTTACAAAGACGATTCGGATTTTGTGAACCTTCTGATTGCCCGTGGCGCCGATGTGAATGCCAAGCACCCCGGGGGAGAGACATCCTTACATTATGCAGCGACAGCAGGCAGAACAGAAGCTGTAAAGTTGCTTTTAGAAGCAGGCGCCAATATCAATACTAAGAGTGATAGAGGTCAGACTGCCCTGCATGCAATCCTGGATATCAGAAATTCCGATTATGACCGATACCGGCAGTCGAAGGATACGGTTGAACTGCTTCTATCGAAGGGGGCAGATGTTAACTTGAAGGACAAGAATGGCCGGACACCGTTGCATCTGGCTGCCGAGTCGGCTGATGGAGATATTGTCGAACTCCTTCTGGGCAAAGGCGCCAAGGTCGATGAGAAGGATGATGAGTCCGGATTTACTGCCCTTCATCATGCTGCACGGTTTGGCAACAAGGATGTAGTAGAAATGCTAATCGCCAAGGGCGCCGATATCAACACCAAAGACAAACAGGGTCACACTCCTTTGTACGTCGCAGTCAATCATGACTATAAAGTCGCAGAACTGCTTATAAACAAAGGGGCTGATAGCTCTATTCGAAATGAGTCGGGCCGAACTCTCCTCCAGTTGGCTCAACAACGAAAACAAACCGAATCAACAGTCCCGGACATGATATTTGACGGAGAGCCGAACAGCTTTTTCAGCCAGAGAATTGTCTGTGGCGATGTCGATGGAGATGGCTATGACGATATACTTATAGGAGCATATCAATACAATAGCTATCAAGGCCGAGTTTACTTGTTCTACGGTGGACCGGACATGGACACTACTGCCGATTTAATTTTCGAAGGACAGAATGAGGGGGATTGGTTCGGCAACGCTATTGTCTGTGGCGATATCGACAATGATGGTTATGAGGATATCGTCATTGTAGCAGGCGGTTACAGCGATAAACGAGGTCGTGCATATCCCTGTCGTGCATATCTCTATTGGGGCAGCGACCGTAATTCTATGGATGCCAATCCGGATAAGATCTTTGCCGGAGCAGAAAAAGGCCCATACTTCGGTCTGGGTTATCCTGCTATCTATGATATAGACAATGACGGCTATGATGACATTATCTTGGGGGGTGCACGCTTGCGGGGTAGTTTCACAGGTCGGGCTTACCTCTACTATGGGAATACAAAGGAATTGATGGATACGTCTCACGATCTAATATTCACCGGAGAAAATCCAGGAGATAAGTTTGGCCACATCATTAGCTGTGGTGATGTTGATAACGACGGCTTCGGAGACATAGTCATTGGATGTCATGCCAGGCAGGGTCGGACATATCTCTATTATGGTGGCAATAAATCGAATATGGATGCGAAACCCGACGTTATCTTTGAAGTAAAATCTGAAGGTAATGATCACTTTTACTTTGGCCACATAGTATGTGTTGACCAGAATAGAGACGGCTATGATGATATAGTTATCGGCGCCTATGGTTACAATGATAAGCAAGGTCGTGCCTATCTCTTTCATGGCAACTCGAAAAGGAGTCTTGATGCCGATCCGGATATGGTTTTTGATGGTGAGGTTGAAGGTAGTAACTATGGTTTTCAAGAGGTCTGTGGCGATATCGACGGTGACAATGTGAACGATCTAATCATTGGAGCCAGCGGCTTTGGACAACGGGTTGGCAGGGTATATGTCTATTGGGGCAACGAACTGGCCGGTTCTAATCCAAAACCAGGCAGGATTGTCACAGGAGAAAATCCCAACGATTGTTTTGGCCTTGGATTAGCTTGTGGCGATGTCAACAACGACGGCTTCGATGATCTTGTTATTGGAGCTTGCGGCAGATACAAAGCCGGGGCAAAACAAGGGCGTGCTTATCTATACTACGGCGGACCTAAAGACAAATGATCGCGAAGTTACTCTTGCTTTGTTAAGGTTCTGCTCGGCAACCACGTTGCAAAATCGGGTGAAATGGGGATTTAATTTTTTTCGTGTACCAGATCCTTCGACTCCGCTGCGCTGCGCTCAGGATGACAGGGGAATTAGGGCAACCACGCGGGTTTGCCCCTACGTTGGAGGACAAATAACCCCCGGCAGTGCAGGGGTGGGTAAAAAGGGACAGAAGTGACCCCCACCGCGCGGGGTGGGGGCTATATAAAAGGACGGAAAGAAGATTGTCCGATTGCTTTTAGTTCTGTAAACGTGCAAGCTCGTCTTTACACATCTTTAATTGGCCGGGGTCGGTGAGTTTTTTGGCTGCGGCCTCCAGATATTTTATGGCCAGCTTTGGCTGATTGAGATAACGGCAATACAATATACCCAACATCAGCTCGACCTGCTCGGCGTATTCGTAGTTGCTGTAATGCGTTAAAAACTGCTCATAGGCCTGGGCCGATTCGGTATGTTTGTTATCGCCGGCGAGCTGGTTGGCAATATCCAGCAGATTCTGGCGGGGCAGAATCTGCCCGCTGTCGTGATTCATCAGTTCCCGATAAAGAGCTGCGGCAGCCGACAAATTGCGTTCCAGCATCCGCTTGCTAATCTCGTTACGAAGCTCCAGGGATTTCTCATCCTTCTGTTGTTCAGCGGGGCTTTTGACCTCTTTGACCTTTACCCGCCTGGTTTCCGCCCGTCCGGTAAAGGGGTCATAGCCGGTCGATACCGCATCACGATATACACGCCGCCGATTCCATTGCTTGAGCATTGCCCACAAGTCGAAACTGCTGGTGCTGATTAAGCCGGTCGCGAGCATAATTACCATAGCTGCGATGCCGTAGGCGTATCCCGCCAGATGGGCGTCATAGGCAACGTATGCTGTACGCTGGGCGATTACGTTATCGATTAAAATCATTTTGAAGCCGATAAAATATAACGCCGGAACTTCTATAATGCCAAAGAAGATTAACCAATAAAAGACGGATATTAAGGCCTGGGGAAACAGCACTAAGTATGCGCCGGTCACGGCAGCGACCGCCCCGCTGGCCCCGAGAACATCGGCTCCGCTAACCAATGTATGGCCTATACCGCTGAATACCGCCCCGCCCAAATAAAAACACAGATACCCAATATTACCGAGCTTGTCGTTGACATTATTACCGAACAGATACAAAAAGAACATATTGCCGAGGATATGCCAAAAGCCGCCGTGTAAAAAGGCGTAGCTTACAAACTGCCAGAGTTGCGGCCGAACACCGGCGAGCATAAAATGCTGCACCCAGGGCCGAAATTCCAGATTACCTGTCATGGGGTGTATTTGGTATTCCAGAAAAAAAATGAACACATTGGCAGCTATCAGCGCGTAATTTGCGTATGGTGTATGTCTTAGCCGAATACTTGTCCGATAAGGTATTATTATCATAGTTCGACCACTAATTTAGGAGAATGATTAAAGTCAAAGGATGGCTTATTGTAATGGCAATAAGCAGCAATGACAAGACATAAAAAAAGGACGGCAAGCACCGTCCTGTTCCGGAAAATTGAGCCTTACGAACAGTTTTCCTACCCTGCGGAAAACATCAAAGCTTAACAGCTCTTTTGACAGCCAACCGGTTTCCCCCCCAGCCAGCAAGTCTTGTTCTCTAATAAAAATATAAAAATAAAACCGTGCAAAGCCAAACATTCCGGCAAAAAA
>JBARPZ010000222.1:0-5805 GCA_049643445.1 Sedimentisphaerales bacterium | reverse complement strand
TTCATCTTGCCATCTACAAGGGGAACCAGACTGATTCCGTCAAGTTCCGGCTGCTTCTTAATTCTTACTCCCGCGATCTCAAGAAGAGTAGGGTGGATGTCCGACGTGTTGCACGGAACATCTGTTTTGCGGGGATTGGCAATACGGGCCGGCCATTCAAGAATTGCGGGCACTCGCAGACCGCCTTCATAGACTTTGCCTTTATTGCCGCGTCCACCTGTTGTGCCTACTCCGGGCAGACCTCCGTTGTCGCTACAGTACCACAAGATTGTATTCTCGTGGATACCGAGCGTCCGAAGCTGTCCCCGAAGCTTGCCGAAGGCACGATCCATACCTGTGATTTCACCGTAGAAATGCTGCAATTTATCGCTCTGAGTCTTGTAGATTGCCCGATCTCGTTCGATTGCTTCGTGCGGCCCGTGTGGAGAGCCAAACCAGACTACGGCAAGGAATGGCCGAGGCGACTTGGCATGTTTGCGAATGAATTCGATTGCTGCATCGGCTGTGACCATGGAGCTTTCGCCCTGTGTCTGGACAGCAACACCTTCGCGACTGAGAATAGGGTCGTTATCGAAGAAATTCGGCGCAGATAACCATTCATCAAATCCACTGGCGCCGGGATTGACGGGACACCCCTTTCGAACAGACCCGAGATGCCATTTCCCAAAATGTCCGGTGATGTATCCTGCTTTCTTGAGGGCTTCGGGGATTGTAACCTCCTGTGGACGAAGTGTATGGCCCCACTTAAAGCATCCAAACCGATTCGGATGACGGCCGGTCATGACGCTCCCGCGAGTAGGCGAACAGACCGGTGCCGCGGCGTAGAAGCGGTCGAAACGCAACGCAGCGTCGGCCATAGCGTCGAAATTCGGAGTCTTCAGAACAGGATGACCGTTATAGGCCATATCACCCCAGCCCTGGTCATCAGCCATGCAAAGAATAATATTCGGTTTCTTTGAAGACTGCTTGCCCAAAGCCGACAAACCACTCATTGTGGCAAGATACACTCCTGTGCCGGCTATTTTCAAAAATCCGCGACGGTCTATATGCATTTCATCTCTCCTTTCTTCACAAGCCTGTTAATCATAAATTCATGTATAAATTCTTTTGGTATCAGTATCACCGATTTGTTTTATGTGGCAAGTTAATATTGCGATATATTTCGGTATTTTCCCCTATATGCTTACCTTTTCTCTTGTATTCCATTGTCCTAATGCGTATACTCAGCATTTCCAGCTTCATAGCAAAAACTAAAAACACAACAAAGGAGAAGAAAATGAAAAAGACAAATATCGTTCAACGTCGCCAATTCTTGAAATCCACAGCAGCCACCGGAATCGGATTGCTTATTTTACCCAGCGGCACACTCTCAGGCGCCAATGCACCCAGCAACAAGCTCAATATCGCCATGATCGGTACATGGGGCCGGGCGGATGAGCATTTCGGTGCTGTCTCGAAGGAAAACGTCGTGGCCCTGTGCGACGTGGATGAGAACCACATTGCCCACGCCGCCAAGAGGTTCCCAGAGGCCAAAACGTATATAGACTGGCGCAAATGTCTTGAGCAAAAAGACCTGGATGCGGTGATCTGCTGCACCACGGACCATACACATGCTTTCATCACCAACTGGGCGCTTAATCGCGACCTGCACGTTTATTGCGAGAAGCCGCTGGGCAATACCGTGGAAGAAGCACGCGTGGTCCGCGCGAACTATCTCAAGAAAAAACATAAGCTGGCCACGCAGGTCGGCACCCAGCGCCACGCCCAGCCCAACTTTGAGCGTGTGCGTGAGCTGGTCAAAGACGGTGCGATTGGTGAGCTGACGGATGCCTATGCCTGGGGCGATCGCCAGATTCGCAGGGCCGGTTATCCGACCGCCAAGGGCGAGCCGCCGAAACACCTGCACTACGACCTGTGGATAGGGCCTTCGCCTTGGCATCCTTATAATCCTGAGTACTTCGCAGGCGGCCCGGGAATGAATTGCCTCAGTTGGAACATGTACTGGGACTTCGGCACCGGCCAGGTCGGTGACATGGGCAGCCATACAATCGACCTGGTGTGGAACGCCGTTGACGCGGGTCTTCCCACGACTGCGACGGGTGAAGGCGATAAATTCAATCCCGAGGTGACGCCGGTCGAACTTAAGATGACGTTCGATCATCCGGCCAATGACTGGCGCGGGCCCATTAAGGTGAGCTGGTACCAGGGTGGTGCCATGCCGCGGTCACCGAAGAACTATGTTGATCTGAGAAAGATCGGACATGGCGCGATGTTCAAGGGCACCAAGGGCTATGTCATCTGTGATTACGATTCGCGGATTCTGCTGCCGTTCGGCAATGACGCGGACCTGACGTATTACAAGGGGCGGGAAAAGGACGATGTGATTCCGCCGTTGGGTCACTTCCAGGAGGAATGGACCAGGGCCTGTAAGGGTGACCTGAAGACGCATTGTGATTTCGACTACGGCGGAACGGTGATCGAGATGATGCTCCTGGGACTTGTGGCCTATCGCGTCGGCGAGAAACTCGAGTACGACGGCAAAAACGGTCGCGTTACCAACAGCGCCAAAGCCAACGAACTGCTCAGCCGCAAGTACCGTCCAGGCTGGACCCTCAACGGATAAGCCGACGATAAAATGAAGTCTGAATTAGGATAAGCTGCACGGGAATTGTTTGCGCGAAGCACTTTGTTCAACCGGATATCGCTTCAAAATCGCGCTTGGGTAGGAGAAGACGTATTAGCAAATGGGAACTATGTCATTTCACAGCATCACTGGTCAAGGCTTCCTGCGGGATATGTAGAGACTCGTAGTGAGTTTACAAGTTATTACCTTTACAAATATCCGCTCTTGATTTGTACCGGATTATTCTTTATCCTGAGATGATGTGGTCGGGGCAATGGAAGGGATTCTAATCCCTCAGGCCATTTTCGACCAATTATCTAAAGACAGTTACGTAAATCTTGGATATCCAGGTCCAAAGCTAAGGATAGCAGTCTATTGAAATCAAAAACCTTCATAAGAAATGCCGGGGTGGTTGTTGTCCTTGGTGCTATTTGTGTTTTGACCGCCAGCATTTTGCCGCATGCCGAACAAGATTCGCAAACAGGCCTGTGGTATAGCGTAATCCCTCCGTTACTGGCTATTGTGCTGGCCTTCCTGACGCGCCATGTCGTTCTCAGTTTGGGAATTGCCATTGTAGTTGGTGGATTACTCACTCAGGTTCCACAGTCCCCGCTCAGTGCTGTCGTTTGGTTGGAAGGGTTCGAAGCGGCAGGTGTTTTTGTTGCCGACAGTGTTGCAAGTAAAACGAACCTTCAGATCCTTTCGTTTATTCCGCCCATCTTTGTGATGATAGAGATAGTCGTTGCCTCAGGAGGTTTCAAAGGAATTATCAACTGGCTCTTGAAGTGGGTCAAAGGCGGAAAATCCGCTCAGTCTGCTACCGCCCTGATGGGAATACTTTGTTTCATTGACGACTACACTAATGCCATAGTCGTGGGTTCGATGATGCAGCCAATAACTGACCGCTTTCGTGTCAGCCGCGAGAAACTTGCCTTTCTTGTCGACGCGACCAGCGCTCCTATCGCGGGACTGGCGGTTATCAGCACCTGGATTGCCTATGAGGTCAGTCTTCTTGGCGCCGTTGGGCAGGAGTTAGGCATTGAAAAGAGCGGCTATTCAATGTTCTTTGATGCGCTGAGTTATCGCTTTTATTGTCTCTTGATGATTGTGTTTGTTTTTGTACATATTCTCATGGGCCGCGAATTTGGGCCGATGAAAGCCGCACAGGAAAAAGCGCAAGCCAAGGAGCCGCCTGAAGAAAATGGAGCTGATCTATCCAAAAAGCTAAATGATCCGACCCTGAGGTCTTCAGTTCAGAGACCCGGCCGGGCGCTCAACGCCTTGATTCCCTTAGCAGGACTTCTGATTTTTAATATGACCGGCCTGTGGTTCGACGGAACTGCCAAATTAGAAAAAGACATGCTCGAATGGCAGGCCCAAAGCCTCACCACTCCCGTAGAAAGTATGCCCCCAAAGCCTGTTGATATTGAAGCTCTTTCTCCAGTAAGCTGGGTCTATTGGCGCCAGGTTATAGGCCACGTCCAAAACAGCCCTCTGGTTCTTGCTTGTGCCGCGCTATTTGGCCTGTCACTGGCTTTGCTTTGCGCCAGGCTCTCTGGCTCGTTGCAGCTTTCCGTGATGCGCAGATGTTTTTGGCAGGGCATCAAAAGGGCTATGATTCCCATCGTTATACTGATTCTTGCGTGGTCGCTTAAGAATTGCTGTGACAGTTTAAAGACCGGAAAGTTTCTGACGTCAATTCTGGCAGATAGAGTGTCACCTTATTGGTTCCCCCCGATTCTTTTTCTTACCGCCTCAGTGACCTCGTTTGCCACAGGCACCAGTTATGGAACAATGGCCATTCTCATCCCGACGGCTGTCCCCGTAGCCTTCGCGCTCGATGGAGACACCTATGGCCTCACCACGATGATAAGCCTGGGTGCTGTGTTGGACGGCGCGATCTTCGGTGATCATTGTTCACCAATCTCCGACACGACAATTATGAGTTCCATTGCCACTTCCTGCAACCTCATAGACCACGTCCGCACGCAATTGCCCTACAGTCTGTTTGTCGCAATCCTCGCTTTGTTCTGTGCGTATCTTCCCGCCGCTTGTGGCCTTGCGCCGGTGACGAGCATGGCCCTGGCAGTCCTGGTAATGCTCTGCTTTTTTCTCGTCCTCGCACGCTACGGCAGAAAAAAAGCTCCTTCCACACCTTCTTAATGACATTTAAAACGGTCAAACTGAGGTGGCTGTGAGGTGTGAAAGGAAGGTCGTTGGTAGTAATTGCCAATAAAATGGATTGGAACTTTTCGGTTTATTCGGGTATTATGGCCCTTCGTAAATTCTGGAGGTTTTTGTATGTAGCTTATTTGGTGAATACTTACACACGTGTTTAGGGAAGTATTTGTATGAAAAACCATAAAAACATTTCCAGAAAACAGGAAAACAAAATTTCTCGCCGATTTTTCATTAGTAGCTCGGCTGCGGCGGTAGCGTCACTTACTATTGTCCCCCGCCATGTCCTGGGAGGACCGGGCAGAATACCACCGAGTGAAAAGCTCAATATTGCCGGCATCGGAGTAGGGGGGCAGGGAAGTGGGGATATCGATAACGTCAGTAGTGAGAATATTGTCGCCCTTTGCGATGTGGATACAAGACATGCCGCGGGTACTTTCAAACGTTACCCCAGAGCAAAAATATTCCGCGATTTCCGAAAGATGTTGGAGAAAGAAAAAAACATCGACGCAGTGGTGGTTGCCACGCCTGACCACACACATGCCGTCGCCACTATGATGGCCATCAAAATGGGAAAGCACACCTACTGCGAAAAACCTCTCACTCGAACAGTCTATGAAGCTCGCGCTATAGCCAAAGCCGCTCGCCAGGCTAAAGTCGCAACTCAAATGGGAAACCAGGGTATGGCGTTTGAGGGAAATCGCCTTATCAATGAATGGCTCTGGGATGGGGCCATCGGCCCGGTCCGCGAGGTCCACGCCTGGTCCGACCGGCCGACACACAATGGGAATCTGTTCTGGGCCCAGGGTGTTGACCGTCCCGAAGATACGCCGCCTGTCCCTTCAACCCTGGACTGGGACCTCTGGCTGGGCCCCGCTCCATACAGACCTTATCACCCGGCTTACGTGCCCTTCAAATGGCGGGGCTGGTGGGATTTTGGCTCCGGAGGATTAGGGGATATGGGCATCCACAATTTGGCTCCGGTTTTCTCCGCACTGAAACTC
>JBARPZ010000221.1:0-14079 GCA_049643445.1 Sedimentisphaerales bacterium | reverse complement strand
AATGCTCCACTTCTGCTGTAGTCACCATACTGACCATCTTTTGAGCTGATGCGGAAATTATAAAATTTACCCCAGCCGGAGCTTGCAGAAGTGTCAAGCTGCTGGAAATATTCGCCGTTTAATATTCCCTTCGCCTTATACTCAAATTTGTCCCCCTTCCCTGGCAATTCATCAAGGGCAGCTTGTCCAATTACTGTTTCAACCGGCATATAAAATGCACCTACCGCGTTTTTTATCTTTGAGCCCGTTGCATTGCGAACAGCCAGCATATAAATAGGAAGCTGCATATTCAGGCCGTAGTAAAACTTTGACCAGCTAAAGGACATGCCTCGACGCTTATAATCGAAAACGGTGGCAATTTTTTTGCCGTCGAGTTCTGCAATATCAAGACGGTCAATTTTGCCGTTCAAAGACAACGAACGCTTATCCGGCAGGGCAATTTCATATTTACCAAGTGTATCCTGTGCATCCCGGACTTGGCCGAACGAAACTTCCGAAAGCGCCGGCCGGAAGCTCCCTGCGCGTACCATTTGCGCTATAGCAAGAACGCAATCTTCGAGAACCTCGGCCGCAGAATTAATGATATACATGTTGTGGGCGCTGTGTTGGGAAAAGTGGGATATAAAGGCATCTGTCTGGATAAAATTCAATATCTGTTCGTTCAGTAACCTTAATAACTCTTTATCCTCAACCGTAGCAAAATCTTTATTTTCTTCGCTAAGTTTCTTCAACAAAGCATCCAAAACTCGATGGTAAAAATTACCCAGATCCAGCGGCTCAAGTTTAAACTCCTCCCGCTCTTTCAATTCCAGCACATAACGGGCAAAATATTGATATGGACACGCAGCAAAACTGCTAAGTCTTGTCGCAGAACTCTTTACACGCTCACCAAAAAGCTCCGCAACTACATCTTTATCCAGCTGGGCACGATTGTCATAATTTATCGCTCGATAGACTGCTGAACCAAGCTCTCCAAGTTGCTCATCTGAGCAAACATCACCTAATAAACTATCAAGTCTACCAAGAGAGGCACCAGACGATTCACCGCAAGCATCTTTTCCAAGTCCGCTGCAGAGCAAATCGGCAAGTTCGGCGTTGTTGTGGACCTTCTCTATCGCAATCTGTTCGCCCGCGATTGATTCTTCTTTCAGATTTTCAAACAGCAATTCAAGATTGTCTATAAATTGCGAACGCGGAACGCCGCTGCCTTTATCATCGGTCACAGGATATGTAACACACAGAAACTCAGATGGACGTGTAAATGCAATGTAAGCCAAATACTGACGCTCGGCAAGCTCCTGACTTGCTGTTGATGACAGCACAAAATCTGCTGACTCGGCTGCACTGCGGTCCTCATCGGTTAATATGCCGGCTGAACTGACCGGTACCGGAAAACGCCTCTGCGTTGCACCTATTAGAAATACCACCTTCAAATCGGGGTGTCGGCTGCGCTCAATAGAACCGACAAGGACCTGGTCCAAGGTCGGCGGTATGAATGCCAGGGTCAACTGGGAAAAAGCCGAATCCAGAATCGCAACATAATCCTCACAGCTCATCCGGCGCCCGGCAAAGACCTCAACAAGCGTATCAAATATATCCATGAGCTTATTGAAAAGATGTTCATCGACATTTGCATACTCATTTCGTTCAACGGCTTCTTCAATCCAGTCCTTGATTTTTTGTCTTACTCCCAGCGCATTAAGAAAATCAGAAATAGCTCGCACAAATTCATCAGCGCTCATTTTCTTTGCAGGATTATCAGCCGGACAAAGCCTTTCTCGAAGCTCAAGTAATGGCCCAACAGCCTTCAGTCGAATTTCGTTTATCTGCACCTGGTCATACTCAACATCTGCCGTAAAACTCCATTCCTGCCCGCTTGTCCAGTCACTCTCACTTATGCCGAATGCCAGACAGTAATTTTCCAGCACGTCGACATCACACCGCTCTATTGGCACAAGGTCAGTTTTAAGATATGTGAAAATATCACCGTAAGAAAAACCGCCCGTTACCACCTGCAGCGCCGAACTTATAAGCTGGATCACGGGATGCTGGTTTAATGACTTTCGCTTATCAATAAAAAACGGCACGCCATAATCATCAAAATAGGCCCGTATATAGTGCTCATACCGGTCGATATCTGAGGCAATAACCGCAATGTCACGGTATCGATAACCTTTTTCCCTGACCAGTTCAAGTATCTGCCTTGCGACAAATCGGACCTCAGCCCGAGCATTCGGTGCCGATATGATACGAACATTATCCGATGCAGGAATTTTGTCCGGTTTCAGCTCGAATACATTTCGTTCGATATGAGCGAGCGGCCGACACGAAGAGAATCTAACCGCCTCATCAAGAATCATCGGCTCGGCCAATTGAAGTTTGCATTTTCTTATTGTTTCAATAAGAGCGGTATATGTTCGTTCAGTCGGGCCAAATATTCCAGCTGGGTCTAACTTGGCGATATCTGGATTTGCCAAATCGATATTTGCAGGCTCCAGACAAAGGGCAATCTGTGCATCTGCGACCACCTTCAGCAGCTCCGTTAAGATTGCAAGCTCGGCGGTAGTAAAGCCGGCAAAGCCATCAACCCACAGCTTCGCACCTTTAACAAAAGCCGCCCCCCCTACCGCCTGGCACGCACGAGTCAACTGGATATCAGGGTCAATAAACCTGCCCTCGATAAACTCCAGATATTCTTTGAGAATCAGGCCGATATCGGCAAATTTCAGTGCCGCTAAATTATTGTGCTCGTCTTTGGCCAATTCGCTCAGCAACTGGTCAATATCGTCCGGTGTCTTTGCATACTGGTGCAGTTCGGTAATCGTGTTCGCCATTTGCCGGCCCAGTCCGGGCCAGTTAGCTGATGAGCCGAAGACTTTTAATTTACTCTTATTGTCTCGCAAAATTCTGTGGACTATCATTTGCCGGCCGATGCGAGAAAGAGCCGGCCCCGTTGTATGCTTACCTGACAATAAAAACTGCAGACGGTCGAATGAAAGAACGTGCAATCGATTGTAGCCGGCGATTCTTTTATCGCCAAGAATTGCCCGCTCAGCCTGATACGTCGCCTGCTCCGGAACCAGCAAAATCAACGGATGTCCATCACCAGCCTTAAGCAAAGCATTGACAATACCTTTTATACAAAAGCTCGTCTTACCTGTACCGCTTCTACCAAGAATAAATTGAACTGACATACAAATACCTTAAAAAACGATTCACGCGAACTCGAATGCTTTTTACCACAAATTCGACGCCTTTTCAAACCAGATATTCATTCCAATTTCGACCTGAAAATGGTATAATGATAATAGTGAAAAAAATGGCGTTTACTAATATAAAAAAGTTACATACTGTGGCCCTTACGGTTTCTCTCGCTTTCTATGTCTTCAGTTCAGCCTGCCCGGCCGACACATTTACAAATCGTAAGACACAAGAAATCCTGCATGGCTACGCAACCAGCCAGACCAAAGGCAACAAAACCACCGTTCACACCAGGGAAAAAGGCAAAATCACGCTCAATCTGGCCCAGTGGCAGATAACAGGCGACCGTTTGGGCAGGAACAATAAGGTAATCATTCTTACGCTCGATGACCATTTTGAGCTCCAAATCGAAGCTGAGGCAATGAAAGAGGCAATAATCAAGTCCGCAGACGAAGGCCCCTTATTTATCTTGATAGAGATAAGCACGCCGGGCGGGAGGCTTGACCGGATCCAGCAGATTTGCGGACAAATTACGAAAACCAAATACTGCCAGGTCATTGCCTTTATCAGAGGGGGCAGAAATAGAGGCGCTATATCGGGCGGTGCCGCCGTGGCCTTTGCCTGTGATCAGATTTTTATGGAAGATAACTCCGTCATAGGAGCCGCCTCACTGGTAGCAAAGTCTGCAACCGGACCTACAGACATCAAAAAAGTCTATGGCGAAGATCTGGGCGAAAAGCTCACCTCCTCCTGGCGCACTCATCTTGCATCGATGGCCGAGCGACAAGGCCGACCCGGAATACTCGCTATGGCAATGGCTGACAGGGACATAGAAGCCATAGAGGTATCCCAGGGAAACAATAAATTATATATTGACCCAGCCAACAAAAGACCTCAACAGAACACGGTCCACGTCTGGAGCAAAAAAGGCACTCTTTTGACCCTGACCGCACAGGATGCCGTCAAATGCGGCATTGCCGACAACGTGTTCGAATCCCGAGAGCAGCTTCTGGCGTTTTTGCAGGCAGAAGACGCCGGGATTGTAATGAATAACGCTTTGCAAAATGCCCGACTGGAATTAAAAAGAGCAAAAGCACAAATAGCAAAAATAAGAAAGTCCCTCGACCTCAAGACACAGCAGCTCGAATACGAGCACCCCACACCCAAGGTACTTAAAATCCTGCGAGATGCAAGAAGCGACTTCCAGACCTTGATAAGACTGGCAAAGAGATATCCCGATTTAAAACTTTCCACACGGCCTTTCGAGGATGAACTGAATACCATCGAGGCCGCATACGACAAATTAAGAAGAACCACCCGCAGACGAAGATAGTTCTCACTACGATTTGGAACAGCTAACCCAAAATTTCAAAGCTCTCCTAATTTTTTGATGGTTCTACGTTCGATATTTATCCCTAAAGTTTTACTTCCATCTTAAGGGACTGTAAGGTGTTTGGTCTTGCTTGAACCAATCTGGAAATTCATCTGTATCCGGCTTATATAAAGCGACAGCGTCATCATGCAATCTGTATTTAACAATTGTGTTATCAATAAAGAAAACATAAATGAATTTCTCCTTCCAAGGCCAAAAGTATTGATCTTTCACCCGTTTTGTGTTTATTAAGTCGGGTCCACCGGATAAATTAAGTTCTCCATCTGCTTCAAAAAGCACAACAACATTGCGAGATAAACCATCCATTGATAAATTACTAAGATTCTTATTAAATGCAAAATTACACTCTATATCTGGATCTCCAGCTATATTAAAACTGTTTTTGACAACTCTAAGGCTTCCCGCTAAAGGGTGGCCTATCAAAGAGTCACACCAATGATCGGCATCAGGCATATGGCCATTTTGCTCTGCGTATTCATTTATTATATTACCGAATTTTTTGATCATGACCTTTCCATTATCTGTTATCGATCTCAGTGAACGCCACCTTGCGTGTGAAACTAAAGTCAAATCAAATAATATTAATCCTGCTAATATGAGTGCAACTAATTCTACCATTGCAGAAAACTTTCTTTTTTTCAATGTTCTAAAAATATTTGCAATTGCTACAGTACCCAAAACCAAGGCAAACAATGTGAAAATTACATAACCGAAACAGAACACCTCAGAAAATTTCAGAGAAAGGAAAAAAAACATAACTGCAATAAAACCTGAAATTATCGAAGCTATGACCAAACTTATTGATCTTTTTCTGTACTTTTCCATAACAGTTTACAGGTTACTATCTCTCGTAATGTTCAAAACCTACCTTAATACTTAAAACTCAAAATCCTTCTCCGCTCTTTGTCTTTTCAACATACCCCGTCGTTTCTTTTCCTCCAATCGCCGCAGGCGCGCCCGCTCGGGCAATTTTGTCTTTTTCCGTACAGGTTTGGTCTTTAACGCCCCCTTCAATAACTCCTGCAATCGCTCTACGGCAGTCCTGCGATTTGCCTTTTGTGTGCGAAACTTCTGCGAAACAACCCTTATCACTCCATTTTTGTCGGCCCGCGTCGACAGCCGGGCAAGTATTCGCCGCTTTTGTATCTCGGAAAAACCCGCGCAGCCGGCCACATCAAAAAACAGCGTAATCCGCGTATTGACCTTGTTGACATTTTGTCCCCCCGGCCCGCCGCTTCGAGACGCCTTGAAAACAAGATACTCCTCACTGATAAAGACACCGTCGGTGATTTCAATCATAAGTCATCACTAATCAACTATCGACCTAAGGTTCCTTTTTGCGATTCTTCTTCCCCTTTTCGAGAAGTTGAGCTATTTGTTTTAGCTGTTCGTTCATCTTTTCGACTTGCTTGCCCAGCTTGTCAAGTTGCTTATGGATAGCCTTTGAGCCAAGGATACTAGGAGCGAAGATAAAGAAAAATATCAGTGCTATCGCCCCGCCGACCGCGATAAAACTCACACCCTGCCAAATTTTCTCTACAAGCTCATACATTCCCGCATCCATCGTCTTTCGTCTCAACCATACCCTGACCGAAGTAAAGAGCCTCTCAAAATCAAATACTGCGTCTCATTTCTGACATTGCCGGCGAAGCGAGGCAATCTCAACCGCACAATTGTAAACAGCAGATTAGCAATTGTAAATTGTAAATTAAAAATCTCTCGTTTGTCATTCCCCCACAGCTTGTTCCCCCGAAAGCGGGGATTCGTATTTCGAGATTTTGCGGGATACACTTCACGCTTCACGAGATACGTTCTTTTTTTCTAAGTGTCCCAGCAGATACTCCTTCTCCGGCCCGCCCAAATGCTCCCACGGCAGAACCTCATCACGCCCAAACTCTCTGGTTGCCAGCACTTCAGCATCCATCGCGAACTTCTCAAATGCCTTTTTCCAGAACGTATAGTCGAAGCACTCATCCCACAAATCGAACCGCGTACCATTGCGCCACGCCGCTTCGATAACGTCGCATAGCCGCCGGTCACCTCTGCCTATCGCCGACTCCAGCACACTGCGGTTTATATCGTGGAACTTGAACTGCAAAAATCTTGCACGAAGTTTTCTTTTCTCATCGAGTATTAACTGTTTTGCCTCTTCGAAATATGCCTGTGGTTTTTGCCCGAGCCAGCCGAAAGGCGTGTGCGGCTTGGGTGTGAGCCAGCTTATCGTAATATTAATCTGCCCCGTTTTGTTATCAATTTTCTTGCGAAGTTTCGCCAATTGAAATGACAGATGCACAATTTGTTTTATATCTTCCTCTGTTTCACCCGGCAGCCCGACCATAAAGTACAGCTTCAATCGCTGCCACCCCGCCCGGTAGGCTGCCTCCGCCGCCGCAAACAAATCCTCATCTTTGAGCGGCTTATTGATAATCTGTCTCAGATTTTCGCTGGCTGCTTCAACAGCGATTGTCAGCCCGCCTTTTCTAACCGCACTCAGCGATTCAGCAAGCCCGGTTATAGCCGACTGGTCGACACGCAGACTCGGCAGTGACAATCCGACGTGCTTATCTTGAAAATAGGCCTGCAGCACGGCGACTAATTCTTCCAGCTTCGGATAGTCAGCGGTCGACAAGCTCAGCAGGCTGACCGTATCGAATCCTGTCGCCTCGTAACAGGCCTTTGCAATATCTATAATCTTTTGAACACTGCGGTACCGAATAGGCCTTCTGCAAAAGCTCGCCTGGCAGAATCTGCACCGCCCGGGACAGCCGCGCATAATCTCAACGCTCACTCGCTCATGCACAGCCTTGGTAAACGGAACTATAGGACGAAGCGGGACAGGAGCGTTTTCATAATCTTCGACAACCGAATTTTTGAATTGCTGCCGTAATTCGGGAACAGTCGAACGAAACGTTTTTATCTTTACTCCATCATATTCGAACTCGTAAAACGCGGGGACATAAGCCCATTCGAATTTTTTAGCGGCCGATAGCAGGATTTCTTGTTTCGTCAGGCCGGATTTTCTGCCGCGATTAACCAATTCTATCAGCTTAACGACAGCCTCTTCACCATCGCCAATCACTAACAGGTCGATGAACTCCGCTACAGGTTCACAGCAGTTCCCCTGGCCGCCGCCCGCAATGACTAATGGCTCATCTTCTCCTCGATTCGTACTTCGGATATTGATACCGCCCAAATCGAGCATATTAAGAACGTTGGTATAACACAATTCGTTCGTCAAACTGAATCCGACGATATCGAAGCTTGCCAGCGACGCTTTCGATTCCAGGCTGAACAGCCCGATTTCCTTCTCTCGCAGTATTTTTTCAGCATCGACCCACGGCGCAAAAACACGCTCAGCAGCCACGCCCTCCATCTCATTGATAATATCGTAGATAATCATCAGCCCCGTATGACTCATCCCCACTTCGTAGACATCAGGAAAACAAAGGGCGACCGTCAAATCGCATTGGCCCAAGTCTTTTTTGACTTGATTAACCTCACCGCCGATATATCTGCTCGGCCTGCGAACAAACGGCAGAAACTCCCGCTCAACCCGCCCAGCCAGTATTGTAACTTCTTTCTTATTCACAATGGCATTATACAGTATAATTAGCATTTAGCGTATAGTTCATATGCTATCCGCTGTCATGATTTAAAGTATTTTGTTGTAGAAGGTTATTTATGAATAGGAAGAGTCTTTGGCTTGAAATTGCAATCATTGTTGGTGCCTCTGTGATTCTGGGATTGTATATTTTTGGATGTAATCGCCGGGTCGAGGAAGATAGCGGCTATCGGCTGGTTATGGGGACATTCGCTCACCTCAAAGCAATTGCCAAAGACCCGCGCAAAGCTAAGAAATGTGTTGAAGCCGCTTTTGCAGAACTTAAAAAAGTTGATGACCTGATGAGCGATTATAAAAGCGATTCGGAGATGAGCGAGGTCAATAGGGATGCCTTCAAACAGGCAGTCAGGGTCGACGAGTCAACATTCCATGTTTTGCAGAAAAGCGCCGATTTTAGCAGACTTTCCGGGGGAGCATTCGATATCACAATCGCGCCGCTCGCAGAACTCTGGCGTACCGCAGCCGAATCCAATTCCGTCCCTACCCAGGAAGAACTCGCCGTTGCACGCTCGAAAGTCGGTTATGAAAAATTGATGCTCGATGCTAACGAAATGACTGTACGATTTGCCGTTGACGGTATGAAGCTGGATTTAGGCGGCATAGCGAAAGGATACTCAATAGACAAAGCCATTGAGGCGATGCGGGCCGGCGGAGCTGTCGGCGGTATGGTCGATGTCGGCGGCGATATTCGATGCTTCGGATTGCCCCCGAAAGGTAAAAAAACATGGCGTATCGGCCTGGAGGACCCCACCGAACCCAAGGGAAGCGACCAGACTCTGGCTGTTAGTGCAGGCCGGATTTTGCTCGTCTTGAAATTGACAAACGCTGCCGTCGCTACAAGTGGAGGCTATCGACGGTTCGTTTTAATAGAGGGAAAAAAGTATAGCCATATCATGAACCGCGACACTGCAACAAGCGCCGAAGGCCTGTCAAGCGTAACCATTATTGCTCAAAACGCACTCGATGCCGATGCCCTGGCCACGTCCGTCAGCGTAATGGGACCCGAAAAAGGCCTTGCCTTAATCGAAAAAATACCAAATACCGAGGCCATTTTAATAACTTCATCGCCGGAATATCAGCTTATCAAAACCCCCGGCGCAGGCAGGTATGTCTCCGATTGATCTTCCACGGGAAAAAATCTCCAAAAAATCCTTAAGTTCGAGAAAATTCCTTTGACTGCATACTGCCTGTTGTAGTATCTTCGGTTTATATTTGTGGTTTTGTCTCCATGATAACGTTTATGTTCTCTCTGGAGTTTGGAGTGGTGGTGAAGATAAAGCAATTCAACATCTCAACACCCGAGAACCAGGGTAAAACAGTTCAAGTTCAATTTGTAGATATATTTCATTTGTTACTTGTCCGCCCCCCGCCAGCGGCAAATATATCATTGGGGGCAGGTTTCTTGTTTTCTTGTGATGATGCCCGGTTGTCCCGGAACAGAAAGGATAATTGTTAGACATGAAAAGATATGCAAATCACGTCATTTTTATTTTTATAGGGCTGATTTTGTTGCTGAATATTTTCGCTGCTGTTTCGGCCCAGCAGCAGGAAGTTGAAGAGCCGATTATCTTCGAAAGCGGTAATACCTTCTTTAGTGCTGAGGACACGGCTGAGGAAGGGGTAAGCGGGAAAAACGAGGTTCAGCTCTGGACTGTCGGTAAAGTGGAGTCAATCGTTGAGGAAGAGTCAAAAACAAAAGAGCTGCTCAATGTTATCGTTTATGTTCAGGTGCCGGGGCTGGAAGATGCTGCCAGAAAGGCCAAGGCCCCTTTTGAGTCTGAAATAGAGTCACTAAGCGATCGAATAAGGCAAATTGATGTTAAGTCCCGGCCCCAAGGACCAATGCATCCGGATTATGAAAAGCTTGCTGTGCTGGCACAGGAATTTATGAGGACAGATGAAGAATTGGTACAACTTTCTGATTTGCGAATGGAGCTTGACACTAAACTGGACGAGAAGCGAAGGGCCGTTGGGGCGGAAACCAAAAGGTCGGCCCAGCCGGTCCTTAACGCTGTGGCTGCGTTCATTACCGCTAATGGTGGCAGGATTACTGCGAACGTCAACATTGTTCCGGCATTGGGCGCGTCAATCCCCAGCACATTCATGGCAAAGCTTGCCAAACACCCGCTTGTGCTTGCTGTCATGAAAGATCGCCCAACTGAGTACGAGCTGGACGTGAGTATTCCATCTGTGGATTATGACACTTGGTGGACCGCTGGTTTCGACGGTGGTGCATACGATTTTGGTATTGTGGACGATGGTGTACAGGACGACCACCCGGCGTTTGCAGGTATCAATTTTTACGAAAAATCCGGAAGTTCAATCCTGGGTAGTCACGGGACACATGTAACAGGTATTGTAGCCAGTGGTGACGCAACCTATCGCGGCGGTGCTTACGGGCTGGACGCCATCATCTGGGCAAACGCAGGTACGGGTAGCACTACAGAGATAAAACAGGCAGGGACTATGGATAACATGGAGTGGCTGGCTTCCGGGGCAGCGCAGGGACCGGAGGTAGTCAACCATAGTCAGGGTTACGGAACTGCTGATGATACTGATTACAGCATAAACGATTCCTTTTACGATGCTTACGTTAGCTATTACGACATTATGGTCACCAAGTCCTGTGGAAACGGATACTGGGATGATGTCGATCCAACTATAACGCATCCTGCACCGGCCTTCAATCTCTTAGCTGTTGCGAACATGGACGACCAGGACACAATAGCCAGAACAGATGATGTCAGGAGATATGACTCCAGTGTCGGACCGACATTAAACGGACGAAAAAAACCGGATATCACTGCTCCAGGAACCAACATTATGTCTACGTATTCCGGCTGGGCGAGCTATGACGATTTCATCTCCAAGAGCGGCACAAGCATGTCGGCACCCCACGTGGCGGCGGCGATTATCCTTATGGAAGATGCAGGCAACCACACTCCTATGGCACAAAAGGCGGTGCTGATAAATACGGCCGATGCCTGGACTTCGAACGACACATCGACAACGGCTGACGACGGATCGGTTACCGGTTCCTATTGGGACAAGTCGTATGGCTGGGGCTATCTTGATATGTATGAGGCACACTTTAACCGCGCCGATTACTTCGTCGACAGTGTGGTTCCCAACAACGGAAATTCCACGCCGGACGATTATGAGTTGTATAAAGGGTTTATGTTTATAAACGAAAAAGCGACTATGGTTTGGGAGAAACGCTCTAACTATGTCGCCGGAGATCCTCCAACGGTAAAGTATAGTTTAAGCGACCTCAATATTAGGCTCTATAATGAGGCTGATAATTCACTTGTGGATTATGACTTTGATGTTGACGATAATGTCCATCAAGTGGCAGCAAATGTTAACGGCACTATGGTTATCAAGGCGTACGCCAACACCACGTCCTTTTCCGGGACAACTTCGGAAACATTCGCGCTGGCGACCGAGGAGAATTTTGTGCGTGCCGACCCCCCCGGCTTTTAGCATTAGCCTCACAATGCCTCCGGCAGTGTTTTCAAACGCAGTTTTTACCGTAACCGCCAATGTCCAGAACAATGGTGATGTGAAGTCACACAATAATATGGTAACGTTGACCATTCCGGGCGGATTTACCATTGTTACAGGCGCCAATCCGCAGAATATCGGGATTATATCGGCAGGTGCTACGGGTCAGGCGACCTGGACCGTTCAAGCTTGGTCCACTTCCGGAAACTATACTATTTCAGCCTCCAATTCAAGCAGCTGCTATGTAGAAACATATATGGGCAGCGGGTCGGGCTTGATAATTGTTGATCCTACTCACACTCCGCTTTCAAACGATACGCCGGTAATCTATTCGGCCGTTCCCAAGGATTTCTCATTCAGCCTGGTAGATTATGATTGGTGCTGTATTGGTATTAATCCATCCGTGAATCATAATATCATGGCAGATGATGACTCTGATTTGCTTACGCCTTACCAGAATTCAACGTACACCGGCACAACGCGGGATTTCATCGTCACCAACGGCCATCAAGCCGCCTGGGGCGCTCCAACTGTTCACTATGCTCAAGTCCATTATGGAACCGCAAGCAACTATACAATTGAAGTAGAATGGAGTATACCTGATCTTGTGGTTGGCAGTGGATACTCCGATACTATGCCCAGTAATCACGTCTTTCAAATGTATGAGATATATTTGACCGACGGGCAAATTTACGAATTGACGGTGGATATTACCTCCGGCAGTACGGATGTGGCGGTTTATGTTTTTAAACCAACCCGAAGCCATGGCAGGCGTGCGGTATACGATTGGGTGACGAACAGTGGTGGTGCAGGCGTTGATGAGAGCTTGATTTTTACGGCTGACTCGACCGGTTATTATGGAATCGCCGTCATCAATGATAACGCATCCTCTGCCAACTATACAATAACAGTAGACAAATACATTCAGCCGCTGTCTAACGATACGCCGGCAACCTTTTCCGCGATACCTAAAGATTTCAGTTTCGAAGTAAAGAACTATGATTGGTGTGGTGTGGGGATAAATCCTTCCACGGACCATCATATCATAGCGGATGACAACTCTGTTCTTACAACACCTTATGCTTACTCAACGTATACCGGCACAACACGTGATTTCACGGTTACCAACGGCCATAACTGGGGCAGTGTTGAGCATTATGCCCAGGTTTATTACGGTTCCTCAAGTAGTTATGTAATCGAGGCCGAGTGGGAGGCTTTTGATCTTTCACTGACAAGCCCAACTTTAGATGCTATAGACAGTGGTCAGGTTATTCAAATCTACGAGGCTTCCCTGACTGCCGGTCAACATTATCAACTGTCTATAGATGTGGCCTCTGAGAAAGCGGACCTGGCTGTATACGTATTCAGGCCGAATCGGAGCAAGGGAAGCCGTTTGGAGTACGATTGGCGGGCAAACGTTAACGGCCCAGGTGGTGACGAGTATCTATGCTTTACCGCTAACTTGAGCGGTTATTACGGGATTGCAGTCGTTAATGAGAACGCAGGTGCTTCCGATTATACAATAGCTATTAGAATGGCATGTACTCGGGACATCTTCGCCGACGGAATAACCAATTTTAAGGACCTCGCATTGATTCTACGACGCTGGCTCGAAGGCTGCACAGGACCTGATTGGTGCGGCTGCGCCGATATTGACCAGAGTGGTAAAATAGATTACGGAGACGTTCGTAGTGTTGCTGAAGATTGGCTGGCGGTCTTCAGGTGGTTTGACAGATTAACTGCTGCTGATATTGCCGCCATGGATCATACCTTGAGCGACGAAATAATTGATGCATCAGACGGCAATGATTTTTGGCCCGGAACCTACTTCGTCTATAAAACGAACATGGGAAGATATGGCAAGTTCATCGTGGATGATTTAGACACAAGCGACAACAATAAGTTGACGATCACCTGGGTTACCTACAATGCCGACGGTTCTACATACTCTAAGGGAAGCGGTCTCGAAATTAATGGAACTTGGGACTGCGATCTTGATAAGGGAGTGGAAGGACCACCGACAGGAGACGCGGATTGGCAATGGCGAATTCAGAGTTCAACTGTTAGGAACTTGAGACCGGTATATGGTGCAAAGTTTAAGCTGATGTATCGAGTTGTGCGATGACCTTGGCATGAAGATGTTGCGGCTTAAGCTCATCAAAGCCTTATTATAAATTCAGGGGCTGTGAGGCATGACCTCGCAGCCCTTTTATTTGTGTGCCGAGCATGTTCTGCAACTTGGAGGTGTAAGTCCTCTACACAACCTGATGGAGGTGAAGTGTTAGCGAAGCGCAAGAGCGCTGCCGTGAGGCAGGGTTCCAAGGAAGCGTGTAGCAAAGCCGTGACCTGACGAACAGAA
>JBARPZ010000220.1:0-3163 GCA_049643445.1 Sedimentisphaerales bacterium | reverse complement strand
ATTAGTCATAGGTGTGTCTTATTTCTCGATTATTCTGACGGGTCTGCAAAGTCAGTCAAGAAGCTCCGGTATTACCATCCACTCGATTTGCCACTGGTTTTCTTCGAAGCAGCTTAAGGCCACAATGCCGCCCTGCCTGAAGGCCACCGTGCCGGCTGATTCGCGGCTGGTTAAAAGCAGCGATGCGAGTTTACTGACAAAAGGCATGTGGCTTACAATCATTGTATCCTGCTGTGCAGAGGCGAGTTCATCTTTTATCGCCGTGACGTTATCATTGGGGGCGAGACCATCACGTTCGATTTTTTCTTTATTAATTTTGATGACTTCAGCTAAAATCTCAGCCGTTTCGATAGCGCGTTTTTTTGTGCTGTGCCACAAATAATCAACAGACAGGTTCAAAGGTTTGATGAACTTTGCGACTTTCTGTATGTCCTGGCGGCCTTCTTCTGTCAGCGGGCGTTCGGGGTCCATATCTTTTGAGGCGGCTTTAGCATGTTGAACAAGGTATAGTTTCATTTTGACCTCCTTTTCCAGAGTTTATCGGATTATTATAGCTTGATTATCCTATTTCACAAACGATGATGCAAGTGCCTGGTCATTTTGCGCAAAACGCGATTTAGAAAGCACAGCGTTGACAGGTGTTTCATTAAAGGATAAGATACCTGTTTTACAAGCAATCAGGTGAGTTAAGATATGGTTGATGTAACGTTAATTACGGGTGATGGAATTGGGCCGGAAATTGCAGAGGCTGCGCGCAGATGCATCGACGCTACCGGTGCGAGCATAAAGTGGGAACTCGCGGAAGCAGGCGTAGAAGTAATGGAACGGGTTGGCACCCCCCTGCCGGACGCTACTGTAGAATCGATCAAGAAAAACGGTGTCGCATTAAAAGCGCCTATCACTACGCCGGTCGGAAAAGGCTATAGAAGCATAAATGTGCATCTTCGTCAGACGCTTGATTTGTACACCTGCCTAAGGCCCAGTAAGAGCTATAAAGGCGTGCGCAGCCGATACTCCGGTATTGACCTTGTGGTCGTGCGTGAGAATACCGAAGACCTTTACGCAGGCATTGAATTTGAAAAGGGAAAAGACGACACCGCTGAAATTATTAGCTGGATAAATAAGCACAGTAAACGGCAAATTGGCGACGATTCCGGCATAAGCATAAAACCTATTTCGGTCAAGGCCACAGAGCGGATAGTGCGTTTTGCGTTTGATTACGCACAGAAGATGGGGCGGAAAAAAGTAACGTCCGTGCACAAAGCCAATATTATGAAATTCAGTGATGGATTGTGGCTTGATGTAAGTCGCGAGGTTGCAAAGCAGTATCCTGATATCGAATTTGAAGACCGTATCGTGGATAATATGTGTATGCAATTGATACAAAAGCCTGAGCTTTATGATGTGATTGTGCTGCCGAACCTTTATGGTGATATAATCAGCGATTTGTGCGCTGGATTAGTTGGTGGGCTTGGAGTGGCGCCTGGTGCAAACATCGGTGAGACAGGGGCAATCTTCGAAGCAACCCACGGCAGCGCTCCTAAATATAAAGGCCAAAACAAGGTCAATCCCACGGCGTTGATATTGAGCGGCGTGATGATGCTGAGGCACATGGGTAAAATGGCTGAAGGAGATAAGCTTGAGGCCGCGGTTGCTGCGGTGATTGCCGAGGGCAAAAACGTGACTTACGATATGAAGCCGGACCGCAATGACCCAACCGCCGTTGGCACAAGCGAGATGGCGGATGCAATTATCGAAAAAATCAAGGGATAATTGCATGCATTTATGCCGGACACTTGAGAATTTGCTCTCAAAGCATTCAAAGTACAAATCAATGAACATCGGTCGGATTGCCGACGTATAAGAGTGTACTTTCCGGCCGATGATAATTTGTTGAGGAATAAAATGAAAAGACAGCAAATAAAAAAGTTTATTTCCAGGACGTGGAAACAGTGGCGAGGCATCATTTTTTTCGTAGTTTTTGTGGTAATACCTGTAAAATCAAGTCTGGCGGATTGGAACTGGGTGCCTACCGGCTCTATGAATCCCACTATACTGGAAGGTGATTTGATCTATGTAGACAAATTGGCTTATGGCTTGAGATTTCCTCTTACTTTTTATCGGCTTGCCGAATGGTCAGGGCCCGAAAGATGTGATATCGTGGTTTGTTTTTCACCTGAGGATGAGACCCGATTAGTCAAGAGGATAATCGCGGTGCCGGGGGATACAATCGAAAGCAAAGGCAATAATCTTTTTTTGAATGGCCAACCGGCCACTTATACGAAACTCGACTCAAAAAACACAGAATATCTGTCATCCGGGTTGAAAGATCGCAGCATACTGGCAACAGAAAATCTGGATGGTTTTAGTCATGCGGTCATGAGCATTCCTTCTGTTCGGGCGTTGCGTAATTTTGGGCCGGTCACAATACCGCCGGACCATTACTTTGTTATGGGTGATAACAGGGACAACAGCAAGGACTCAAGATATTTCGGATTTGTACAAAGACGAGCAATCATCGGCAAGGCGAGGGGAGTGATTGTCTCGTTCGATATTACCAACAAGTATCAGCCACGATTAAAAAGGTTTTTTGACTCTTTGAAGTAACCACTTTTGAATCGAAAGTGTGGCTCTTGCCCACAAAGTCGCAGGTCGTTATTTTCTCCCTCATACTCTCAGGTTGATTTTCTTTTTTGTGGCAAAAAAGTGAAATCCCGTGTAATCTGTGCGAGCTAAAGCCACGAATATGGATTCCTGCTTTCGCAGGAATGGCGGAAATACTGGATTTGGTGAAGGATTTTATCGTTGAGTCAGGATGCTTATCGGAAATTGGTTTCAGGTGAAAGTGCCGGCTTGGGCGCAGTGCTTTTGCGTTTTGTATTAGGAATCGCTGCTCAGGTGTACCGGGTTATTATCTGCCTGCGTAATCTTTTATATTCCAAAGGGGGGTTGAAGATACATCGGGCAGAAGTTCCAGTTATAAGTATAGGAAACATAACGACCGGCGGGACAGGTAAAACGCCGCTCGTCATTCGGCTGTGCAAGCAGCTCATTTCAGATTCCCAATTTCAGCTTTCAAATTCACAGTGCGCGATACTTACACGAGGCTATAAGGCAGGGAAAGACTTAAGAGGTGAGTCTGGCGGTTATGGGGATGAGCCGG
>JBARPZ010000219.1:0-1654 GCA_049643445.1 Sedimentisphaerales bacterium | reverse complement strand
TCTTTAGGTTCTGCTTTCTTCTTTGCCGGTCGCTTTGCCGGTTCGGGCTTCGGCTTGGGTTTCGGTTCTGGCAGCGGGTCAAGCTCGATAATGCCGCCGTTCGCCAATACCCGTTCAATCCATGACGTCGTAAATACCGGATCATCCTCGCCAACTTTGATTATCTCACCCGCGTCTATCAGGTGCTTCGGTTCCTGAGACTGAACGAATACAGGCTGAATTAACTCGAATCGTCGTATCATGGCAGTCTAAACACTCCAATCGTGACCGACGCTGTAGCCGACCATGTTAGCGGGATGCCATCCGTTGTCGTGTTGAACGCGGCCTGGGGAAACGGCCCGGCCATAAATTCGCCGGTCGTCGCTCCAACCGTGATCACCACATCCGATACCGTATGCCCAACGTACGTGTTAGGCGTCATGGTGCAGGTTATCGAGCCACCGGAGGTGTTCTTGATATGAATCAATTCCCGCCCCGTGTTGGGCACAACCTGAGAGGCCGCCGCAGCCGCATAGACGCCGGCAGTTTCGGTGTTCAGACCTTCATCAACTATTGTATAAGCTGTAAGAATAGCCATTCAAGCACACCCCTTATGGCAACTTAAAAACTGCTACTGTTACCGTTGTCGTTGAGCTCCAAGTGATGTCAATGTTCCCGTCCGAGGCGTTATAAATTCCTTTCGGGAATGGTCCAACCATCTGCTCGCCGGTAGTAGCCCCGATAGTAATCACCGGGTCAGCTATCGCCAGCCCCAAATAGGTGCCCGCTGTGGTAATCGTGCATGTCATCGGCGCACCTGCGCCGTTCTTGATGTGCATAAATGTTCGCCCATCGTTTGCAAACTCCTGATCAGCCGCCGCCGCAACATAAAGCGATTCCACATCTAATCCATCATAATCTATTGTACTAACTGTCAAAACTGCCATTATCCACCTCTATCATAAATCTGCGTAACTGGAACTAAAAAGCGTATGGCCCAGAATGGTTTCTGATCCCATTGCTCATGATCAATCAGGTAATCGGCGTAAGCAAAAGCCGCACCCCGCTTCTCACCGATGCTAAAAACTGTGCCGCCTAACGTCTGGTTGCGTGACAATAAGTTGTTCACCTCTATCGCCCAATTCCTATGTTGTAATTCAGACGTTGCAGCGCCGGCGCTCGGCCATTGGTTTTCACCACGGGCAAGATAGAAAACGAGTTCCATTTTCCAATCATGCCAGCCTCGCACACCTGAACCGGTTGGTAAGTCGCCAATGCTGGCCGTTCGACCAACTCCCTCAGCAATAACCAGGAAGGGAAGAGCGTCATCGTCAACATCAGCATAATCATCAGGATATACATATACATTCTTAAGCGCCGTCACGTCAGCGGGAGCCAATCCATAGAGGATGGTTTTCGTTGCGTTCAGCGCATCTATTACATCGCTACTCATTCCACAGATTCACGTAAAGCTCTTCAAGGAACAATCGCAATTCTGGAACATGCACTTGCTCGACAACCTCATCAGCATTCCACCATATATTGCGGTGAATCTTTGCTTGACGCTGGTCACCCGGCCCATCTTTTACTCCGACAACATAACGCGCATAGAATCCGCTTCGTGGTCCTTTAGCGTCATTGGTAATTGCCCATACGCCCGGCTTGACCTGTACTT
>JBARPZ010000218.1:0-3445 GCA_049643445.1 Sedimentisphaerales bacterium | reverse complement strand
TTGCTTCGACTCAAGAAGCTCAGCGAGGAGGATATTACCCACGCGCTGGCGGACTATCTATCAATGGATTACGTTCGTCTCGATGATATAAGCAAGATAGATATGGAAACCGCTCGAACGCTGCCTGAGAACATTGCCAAACGATTTTGCCTTTTGCCTGTCGGCGAGAAAGACAACCAGATTATCGTGGCGATGGCTGACCCACTTAATGTTATAGCAATAGATACAATCACACTGAAGATGAAGCGCCAGATTAAAGTGGTGATTAGCTCACCTGTGGAGATTCGTCATGCAATAGAGACGATTTACCACGGTTCCGACGTCGAAGAACAGCAGCTTCGCGACATCGTCGAGATCGAGGTCGGCGGACAGGAAGATACACTCGAAGCGGAAGGTGGAGTGGAGAACGAAGCGGAAGCGACCAAGCCGCCTGTAATTCGCTTTGTAGATTTGCTGTTAAGCCAGGCGGTCAAAAGCCGAGCGAGTGACGTTCATCTTGAGCCTCAGGAAAAATCGATGATAATTCGGATGCGCATCGATGGTGTTCTTCGTGATATGGTTCCTCCGGCCCGGAAGATGCAGGCTGCGGTATTAACAAGAATAAAGATTCTATCAGAGATGAATATTGCCGAGCGCAGACTGCCTCAGGACGGCCGATTCAAGATGAAAACGTCCGGTAGAGAGATAGACGTTCGAGTATCGTCAATTCCAACGATATACGGCGAAAAAATAGTGCTTCGAATTCTGGACGCGTCATCGGCGAGCCACGATATAGCAGAATTAGGTCTTGAACCCAAACTACTTGAAGAGTTTAAGACGATATTGGCCCAGCCTCACGGGATCATAGTAGTAACGGGCCCGACGGGCAGCGGTAAAAGCACGACATTATACTCATCGCTAACTTACTTGAAGGACCCGACGAAAAATATCACAACTGTCGAGGACCCGGTTGAATACCGTCTTGCCGGGATTAATCAGATCCAAATCAAGCATGAAATCAACCTCGATTTTGCCAAGTGTCTGCGTGCAATCCTGCGACAAGACCCGGACATAATTCTTATAGGTGAGATTCGCGACAAGGAGACCGTAGAAATTGCGATCAAGGCATCTTTAACAGGTCACCTTGTCTTGAGCACATTCCATACGAACGATGCACCAAGTGCTATAAGCAGACTTATGTATATGGGGATTGAGCCGTTTCTGCTGGCTTCTTCTCTGAATTTAATTATTGCTCAGCGGCTCGTAAGAAAGATTTGTGAACACTGCAAGGAGCCGGTAACGCTAAGCGAAGAAGTCCTGAAGCGTTTAAACATTGACCTCAAGGAGACTAAAGACGCTGTCTTTTACCACGGCAAAGGCTGTAATATGTGCGGAGATACAGGATGTCTGGGCAGATTGCCCATATTTGAGTTTCTGGTTATAGACACCGATATGCGCGATCTGCTCATCAACAGGGCCAGTGAATCGGAAATAAGAGCCATGGCACGTAAACAAGGCTATGGGGGGTTACTTGAAAGTGGTGTAAGCAAGATGCTCCAGGGCCTAACGACCGCTGAAGAGGTCCTCAGAGTAACATTTACAGAAGATACAAAAGCATAGCAGCCGGAAACAATGCACAGACAAAAAGACACTAAAGTGCAAAAAGACAGAATGTATGTTTCTATTAAACTCAAGCTTTCAGGATGCCGATATTTGATGCACGACAGCAGACAAATGAAGAAAAGTATACGCTAAACGCTATTTTCTTAAAGTCCGGTAAATCCGTTAGAAAGTCTAATGGTTCGGATAACATTATAGTATAACAATGGAAGATTTGTAAGAGGGCAGATGAAAAGCTTTAAATATGTTGCTCGTGATCCATCAGGGAGTAAAAAGGAAGGCCACACGCAGGCCCCCAGCTCCAATGATGTAGTAAACTGGCTTCGGGACCAAGGGTTCACACCTATCTCCATCAAGGAAAGCTCTGTCAAAGCACCTAAGCAAAAGAAGCAAAAGGGTCAACGAAAGCGAATCAAATCAGGCGAGCTGGCAGCGCTTTGCTGGCAGTTGAACACAATGACAGAGGGCGGGATTGCCATCACGTCAGCCCTACAGGCCATCTCGGAGGACATAGAAAACCTTGCGCTTCAGCAAATTCTACAACAGGTCCTGGAAAATGTGGAGAGAGGTCAAACATTATCAGAAAGTATTGCTGAATTTCCAAAGGTTTTCAACCAGCTATCGTGTGCGATGATATTAGCCGGTGAAACGAGCGGAAATCTTCCCGAAGCCCTCAAAAGACTCGCAGAGTACTTCGACAATCGCGATAAACTGGCGAAAAAGGTCAAGGGAGCGATGGCGTACCCCATCTTTGTACTCACGTTTATCGTGATATTAGTCATATTCATAATGGCATTCGTTGTTCCGCGGTTCAAAGAAATATTCGAACAAATCGGCGGTGAAATGCCCGCATTTACGCTGGCATTTATGAACTTTTATGAAATTCTGAGCACCCATGTGCTTCATATAATTGGCTTCTCGGTTGTTACGGTCATTTCAATAGTTTTTCTCGCGAAAACCAAAAAAGGCCATTATTTCTTTAGCAGGCTTGCGCTGACGCTGCCATTGATGGGCAAGATATTAAGTCAAGCCTTCGTGGCGACGTTCTGCAAGACGATGGCAACATTACTTGCTGCAGGTGTCTCAGTTCTTGAGGTGTTCGATATTCTCTCTACGATGAGCAACAACGATGTTATAAGGTCAGCGGTAACTCAGACAAGAGAGGGAATTGTGGGCGGCACAAACCTGTCTTTGAGTATGTCCGAAGCCGGCTTTTTCCCTAACATGGTCGTCAAAATGACTCAGGTCGGCGAAGAGAGTGGGTCACTACCGAAAGTTCTTGAGAGGACCGCCATGTATTATGAGAGAAAGGTCGATTCCACCATAACGACAGTAATGGGTCTTCTTGAGCCTTTGATGATTGTAGTAGTTGGCGCAATTGTACTGATAGTAGTTCTGGCACTGTACCTTCCGATATTCTCAATGTCACCGGAGGGCGGCTAAGGCCTATAATTGACAATTGAATATTAAATACGCCTGTTAGAAACGTAGGCTGACGCGTATTGAAAAAGAATTAACCGCAGACTAACGCTGATAAAAGACTTAAAAATAATCAATGGTAAAGTCACTAATGAATTTTGTCGATTGGGAGTGTGATAAACAAGTGATACCTGCGTTTGCAGGCAAAAGGGCATTTTTTAAACTTTAGTTTAGGAGAAGAAAAAGATGGAAAAAAGAAAAGGTTTTACACTGATTGAGCTGATGGTCGTAATCTTCATAGTCGGCATCTTGGCTGCAGTGGCGATTCCGATCATGCGAGGCCGAATTGATTCAGCCAAGTGGTCGGAGGGCAGGGCTGCTGCCGGCAGTATCCGCACCGCAGCCCGCGCGTTCTGTGCCGAGCATG
>JBARPZ010000217.1:0-1811 GCA_049643445.1 Sedimentisphaerales bacterium | reverse complement strand
AAAAGTCAAGTTGAACGTAAATAATGTACTAACAAAGGATTACGACAGAATGGACACTTGGTCAATTAGGAAAACAAAGCCAATTCAAAGCCAATTAAAGCCAATCAAAGCCAATTCAAAGCCAATTCAAAGCCAATTCAAAGCCAATTAAAGCCAATAAAATGCCAAAACAAACCCAAAACAAACCCAAACAAACCCAATTCTTGCCCGCCATCAGAGTGGCGGGATTGAAGATACTATCTGATCTTTTCGTCGGGCAGTTCCGCTTTTATGCCCAGATAGAGCGGCATTTTATCGGGCAATGCACCGGCTTCGGCCATCAGGCGGCGAAGCTCGGCTTTGAGCTCGGTGACTTTACGAGCATATTTCGGGTCGTCAATAAGATTATTCTTTTCGAGCGGGTCGTTGGCCAGATCGTAAAGCTCGGCTTTATACTGGTCGGGTTTGTTATCGCCGTTGGGATAGTGGACATATTTGAACCGGTCGGTCCTTACGCCGCGGACGTTGGGCGTGTATGGAAACTGCTTTTCATAGTCATAGGAGTAATACCAGGATTTGCGCCAGCCGGCTGCACGGCCGGCCAGCAGCTTCTTCCAGGACTTTCCGTGTATCTTTTTCAGGGGTTCGGCGCTGCAGATATCGAGGATGCTGGGGGCCATATCAACGTTCAGGACCATTTCTTTGATGACTGTGCCGGGCTTAATGAGCTTCGGGAACCGAACCAGCAGGGGGACACGAATACTGGCCTCGTGCATTGTTCGCTTGTCGGTCATGCCGTGCTCGCCCAGGAAGAAGCCGTTATCGCCGGCGAAAACTATGACGGTGTTGTCCAGTTGGCCAAGGTCTTTGAGCGTTTTATAGACCCTGCCAATACTGTCATCCACGGATTTTATGGTGGCTGTATAAGCGCGGACAAAATCGGCGAATTTAAGCACACTTTCAGCACTGGTATCGGGGAAATCCTTACGAAAACCGAATATTGGGCCGTAGATGCCGTGCCATGTATTGAGCCGCTCGCGAACCCATTTGGGTTTGCCCGCCAGGTTAAAGGCGGTCCAGGGATAACGAATCTCGACGTCATCGTAGATATTTTCGTACTTCTTCTCCGGCGTAAAGGGCGTGTGCGGGGCTTTGTGTCCTATCATCAAGAGAAAGGGTTTATCGTGTTCGGCCTTGAGCCAGTCTACCACCATATCGGTTACGCGGTGGGTGTAGTAGCCTTTTTTGACCTGGCGTTTTCCGTTGATGTTGAAGGTTGTGTCGTAGTATTTGCCCTGGCCTTTATGAGTGATCCAATAGTCGAAGCCCGGACGGCGTTCGTCGCTTTGTTCGCCCATGTGCCACTTGCCTATGTAGGCCGTCTCGTAGCCGCTTTGCTGCAGGCGCAGGGGATAGCTGGGCAGGTCGGCGGGGTAATCGGTGAAGTTATTGGTTACCTTGTGTGCATGAGCATACAGGCCGGACAAAAACGAGGCCCGGCTGGGCGAGCAGAGCGATGTGGTAACGAACATATTGGCGAACCGTGCGCCTTCCTCAGCGATGCGATCCATGTTGGGCGTTTTCAGGAATGGGTGTCCCTCACAGCTCATGCAATCCCATCGCTGGTCGTCTGTGAGTATGACTACGACATTGGGGCGCCGGCGGCGGCCAGCCCGGGTGGGGCTTTGAGCGAAAGCCAGGGAGGTGGCAGCCGCAATGGAACTTTTGAGGAAACGTCTTCGATTTATGGTACTCATAATATCTCCTCTTGTATTAATTTTTGGAGGTTTTGTCGCACTCGACTTCGCTGTTTTTCAGGAGCTGAGCGAGCA
>JBARPZ010000216.1:0-7180 GCA_049643445.1 Sedimentisphaerales bacterium | reverse complement strand
GCGGGACGCCCTGAGCGAAGATTTTGGGCAGGTAGCGGTCCACGTCGAACGCCAGACCATGAAACATCCCGACCTCTTCAACAACTTTGCGCTCGATGACTAATACCTGTTCTTCCTTCGCCATGCTGTCATTCCTTTTAGTGTTCCGATAGTAGTCTCATAAGTTATGGAATTACAACGTAGAATCTGTAATGCTCTGATTGTACAGTTCTTTATCCAAAAAGTAACTATAAAAACCATCCAAATCTCAATCAATAGCACACATCCCTCTCAATTGATTAATGATAAATAATGATTGATTATTGAGCACTTCTTCGCGCCCTGGTGTCTTCGCCGCGCGTTAAAATAGATAAAAGGCGCGATCAAAAGCGCACATACCTGGCGCCCAAAAACCAAAAAAATAAAAAAAATTTCCTTGTCCTCAAACGAGTAACGAGCGACAAGCGAGGAGTGATGAAGTGACCGGCCTATAAGACAAATTTTAGCGGCGCAGCAGGAACGATACGAGAACCACGCCGATGCCGATGACCAGGGGCGCCATTACGATTACCGTGACTAAGGGCCTAAGCCGAATAGGCGTTCCAGCCGGGACCTTTCTGCCGGCTGTATCCACATCGCAGCCGCACTCTGGGCAAAGGCAGCCGCCCTCTATCCAATGGCGTTTTGTTTTTTTGAATGGCGATATAAATCTGGGAAGCAGCCGGCCACAGTCGGGGCAGGGCGGTGGCCGTCGGGAAAACAGTAATATGATGAAGAAGAAGGGGATGAAAGGTGCAAAACCTGCCAGAACAGCAAATAGCGTATGGTTCATTTCAGGCTCCAATAGTTTATTTGATGAATAAATACCGACTTTTCAATGTTGCGGCTATTATAGCAGACAAGGGTGGATTGTTCAAGATAAAACCCAAGAGAGATAGTAAAAAAGATCTCACTGGGTAAAGGTGGGGTGGTTTTTATTTGCGGGGTGTTGCAGGGGGTATATAATGTGTTTATGAAGCAGGGGCTTGCTATAAAGATTATCATCTCTTTGGCGGTGACATTTTCGGCGCCGGTTATCGCATCCTTCGTTACGGCCCCGGGGACATCTGATTGGTATGCGAATCTGAACAAGCCATCTTTTAATCCTCCCGGGTGGGTGTTCGGGCCGGTCTGGACGATCCTGTACATTCTTATGGCGGTCTCGGCTGGGTTGGTATGGCACAAGGAATTGACCGGTCCAATCGTCAGGATGGCGCTGGCGCTTTATCTGCTCCAGCTTGTTCTAAACGGGCTCTGGACGCCGCTATTCTTCGGTGCTAAGATGCCCCTTCTGTCTTTTATCGACATAGTGCTGTTATGGGCTGCCATTATTCTTACGATTCTTGCCTTTGTTAAAGTTTCAAGGTATGCCGGTTTGCTGATGCTGCCCTATCTTGCCTGGACGACATTTGCCGCCGTGCTGAATTTTTCCCTCTGGTACTTAAACCGCTAACCGCCTTAATTTCACAGAGAAAAATCAATAATCAATTGCGAAGTCATTGCAAGCAAATACTTACTTGCTTATAAGGCATCGCGGCTGGTTTTTGCGATGCCCGCCCACTTGTAATCTCGGGCCGTCTGCCAGGCAATCTTCTGGAATATCGCGGCCTGCTCAGCCGACAGGCCGGTCGTCAGTGAAGAAACCTTGCCCTCCGGGCTTTCGGCGTATATGCAGGCATAGTGAACGAGCGAAATCAGGTATCTACCTCTCGCCGTCAGGTGCACATCGTCGGCGAATATCTCGGCGAAAAAGTCCGTCATGCCCGGGACTTTGCCCGCCTCGATGCGGTCTTTGAGGGCGATCAACGCCTGGCCGCCCGGAACGATAAGGACAAGCCTGCCCGGGAACCGTATCTGCATATGATCTCGCAGGATTTCGAAATAGCGCGTATGATTGGCAGCCGCCTCCTTCCAGTTCTTAGGCGGCTCGGCCTTCTTCAACTGCCATCCCGCCCAGTCGCCGTCAACGATTGATTCATCCGTCCTCAGTTTAATCTTGTGCTTCCAATACACAATATTAGAGCCAAGACTATAAATGCCTTTCGACCAGCTCTCATCAAACTTTTTGCCCGGCCACTGCTGGTAAAGCCACAGCCGGACGTTCGAACTCTTGCTCCGGCAAAGCCAAAAGAACTTGTGGATGTGCTCGGCCTCGTTCTCAATGCTGCGGGCATGGCCTGCAAACGGCTGGATAAACAAATGGTCAATCGGAGCCAGTTCCGCGAACGCCTCTTTGTATTTGCTGTCGCCGAAGCCCGAACCAGGATGATTCCACAGCCAGTCCGTCGGCGCGCCGGGAATCGTAAAGCGATGGAAATCGAGCTTTCGGCCGGCACTCTCGGCCACGGGTGCCAGCCAGCCGTCAACCGTATCGGTCAGGCTGTTGCCTATATGGAACGTTCGAACTAAGGACGATTTCTCTTTGGCCGCCTCCTCTTCGACCGTCCCCGTCGTTCCCGCCATCCCCATTTGGCCCACAGTCAAGGCCAAAACCAGACAAAAAACAATAAATTTCACTACATTCCATGACATATTAATATAGTACCAGGATTAAATAAAAAAGCAACCTCCTCTGGACCTCTTTATCCGCTTGTTCCCGAATGTCGTAGTCGGGGATCCAACTGTTGTTCAACTGTCCGTTGCTCAAGTCTGACGGGATTACAGGATATGCGCAAAAAAAATACTCGGAGTGCTGCGGCTGAATCCGCAACACCTGCCGCCCACTCGCTCATTATTTAACCGGTTAAAAACTTGTACTCTCGACGCGATTACTCGTCATCGTCATCATCGTCGTCGTCATCGTCATCATCGTCGTCGTCATCGTCGTCGTCGTCGTCGTCTTCATCGTCGTCGTCGTCATCGTCGTCGTCTTCATCCTCGTCTTCATCCTCGTCTTCATCATCGTCGTCGTCATCGGCGTCTAACGGGGTCGAAGCTTTCAGGCAGCAACCATCCGCTGCCGCGGCGAGTGCGGTATCATCTGCGTTCGCCTCGTTGTGCCTGCCTGCGAATGACGCCACGCCGATAATTACGCTAACAAGCAGTACCACACAAATCAATTTCCACCATTTGCCTTGCATTTTGAATCTCCTTATTAAAAGGTTAACAGCTTCTACAAATGTTGCCTACATTAACTCTATTTGGATAAAGAATACTACAGAAGGAGATAAAAGTCAAAAGAAAAAAAATAATAACGGCCCCTATCGTCCCAAAATCGGCCCAAATATGCCCACAAGCATTGTTTTGAACATTTCGTATCTGAATTTCGAACTTCTACGAGATACGCTTCACGAGATACGATTCACAATTCACTAAAAGAGCCGCGGTGTAATATCATCTTCGGCGCGCATCCAGTCGGGATTTTTCTGGTTCGGAATAATAAAGTGTTCCGGCACAGGGAACTGCGAGCAAAGCAGCAGCATTTCTCTTGCAACGTCTTCAATCACGGATTCATTATCGATATTCTCAACGACTTTGTTTATAGAGGCGGCGATTTGCTCGACTTCCGCCTCCTTAAATCCGCGTGTTGTGATGGCCGGCGTCCCCATGCGCAGCCCGCTGGGATTTGCCGGCGGCGCCGTATCGCCCGGTATCGTATTGTAATTACAGACGATTCTCGCGCGGTCGAGGGCCTTTGCGACCTTTTTACCGCCCACTTTTTTATTTCGCAAATCGATGAGTATTAGATGATTGTCCGTCCCGTCGGACATCAGCTTGAAGCCGTATTCCATGAGCTTGCGGGCAAGGGCCTTTGAATTCCTGACGATTTGCCTGGCGTATGCGACGAACTCCGGCGTATCGGCCTCGGCAAGCGCCACCGCTATTGCGCTAAGGGTGTGCATGTGCGGCCCACCCTGCAGGCCGGGAAAGACAGACCTGTCCACTTTTTCTGCGTGTTCGGCCTTGCACAGCAGCATCCCGCCGCGGGCCCCGCGAAGTGTTTTATGCGTTGTGCTGGAGACGATATCGGCGTATGGTACGGGGCTTTTATGGATCCCGGCCACGACCAGCCCGGCGATATGGGCAATATCGCTTACATGGTATGCCCCGACGTCTTTTGCAATCTGGCCGAATATCTCAAAGTCAATTTCACGGGGGTATGCAGTCGCACCGGAGATAATTATCTTTGGTTTATGCTTTTTGGCAATATCTGCGATATGGTCGTAGTCTAATCTGCCCGTCTCGGGATTTACCGGGTAGGAGACGGATTTGAAGAATCTGCTGGATAGAGAGACTTTCCACCCGTGCGTGAGGTGCCCGCCGTCGGTCAGCGACATTCCCATAATCATGTCGCCGGGCTCAATCAGGGCCGAATAAGCGGCCAGATTCGCTACCGAGCCGGAATAGGGCTGCACATTGGCATGGTCGGCCTTGAATATTTTTTTCGCCCGTTCCTGTGCCAGCCGTTCGATCAGGTCCGTTACCTGCTGGCCCTCGTAATACCGCTTGCCAGGGTAGCCTTCGGCGTATTTATTGGTCAGACAGCTTCCGCTGGCCTGCATAACCGCCCTGGATACGTAGTTTTCGGACGGAATCAGGCGGATGACTGAACTTTCTCTGGCACTTTCCTGCCGTACCAGCTCGAAAATTTGCGGGTCATATTGCTCAAGAGCTGTTATCATACTGAATACTCCTTAATTTGCTTTAGGTCGGGCTTTTTATAGCACAGGGCCACTTTTTGTACAAGTATTTATTTGTTGACAAATTATAGCCGATTGTTAATATTTGGGCACAAAAACAGGTCCGTATTCGGAAGCGGTTACAAAGTATGACTGAAATAGATGTTGCTAATGCTGCTAAAGCATACGCTTTTTTCGAAAGAGCGAGAAAAGCAGCGGATACACAGAATTTCGATTATGCGATCGAAATGTATCTTGAGGGTATTCGCTATGACCCTGATGCGCTTGAGCAAGGGCATCTGCGGCTTTACGAATTGGCGCTTCATCGGCAGGGTCAAGACGGCAAAAAGCCTTCGATGGTCGAGAGAATGAAGCGTATGCGGGGCAAAACGCCGCTTGAGCAGATGCTTAACGCCGAATACCTGTTAGCAAAGGACCCCGACCATATTCCTTATGCTGAGGCGATGCTGAAGGCGGCGGTGGCAGGGGAATATCGGAGGACAGTAGGGTGGATTGCTAATCTGGTTTTTCAGGCCAATAATGCATCCAGCAGGCCGTCGGCAAATACTTATGTGCTGTTAAAAGATTCTTATAAAGCAATCGGTCAATACGACAAGGCGATTGTAGCGTGTCAACTTGCCTCTAAACTTAAACCCCAGGACGCGGACCTTGCGGACGAGTTTAAGAACCTGACGGCAGAACTGACGATGGCGAGGGGTAAATACGACCAGGAGGGTGATTTCAGGCAATCTATCAAGGGCCGTGAGGAGCAAGAGAAACTTCAATCTCAGCAGGCCGTGATCAAGACTGATGATTATAAGCAGTCGGCGATTAATGAGGCCAGAGCAGCATACACGCAGGACCCGAATCTGCCAAAGAATATAATCGAGCTGGCGCAGGCATTATCAGAGCTGCAAGAGAGCAAAGCCGATAAGGAGGCGATAGAGCTGCTGGAAAAGGCTTATAAAACCAAGGATGATTTCAGCTTTAAGCAGCGGGCAGGTCAGATTAGGATGAAACAGCTCAGGCGCAAGATAAGAAGGGCAAAAGCGGCAGTTGAGGCCAAGCCAGAAGATGCTGAAGCAAAGGCAAGGCTTTCTAAACTGAATGCCCTTCTAAACAGTGTTGAGTTAGAGCATTACGGCCTGTGTGTGGCGAACTATCCGACGGATTTGCAGGCCAAGTTCGAATACGGCAGTCGTTTGATTCGCAATAAGAAGTTCGATGGGGCCATACCCCTGTTCCAGGAGGCTCAAAAAGACCCTCGGCATAAGATTTCATCGATGGACAAGATAGGGCTTTGCTTTTTCTATAAAGGCTGGCTTGCGGATGCTATCGATATTTTCACGCAGGCGATAGAGTTATATGAAATAAAAGATGATGGCGTCGCGAAGGATTTACGGTATAATCTGGCGAGGTCTTATGAGCAACAGGGCGATACAGAAAAGGCACTGGAGATTTATCGCAAAATCGCCCAGCTTGATTTTGGGTATCGTGACGTTCGGCAGCATGTAGATAAGCTGAGAAGTAAAGGTCCCGGGCCGGGGCCATAATAAATCCCGAAGTGTCTGGATGGATGTTTTTGGAAAATTTAGTATGGTTTCTTAGGAGTTAATTGTGGCACATTCGTTATCAGCAAAGAAAAGAGTGAAACAAAACGCGAAAAGCAGGACAATTAATCGCGGACGTAAAAGTCAAATCAAGACACAAATCAAGCATTTAGAAACAGCTTTGAGCAGCGGTGACGTAGAGGCAGCGAGCGAACAATACAAAGTGGTTGTCCAGAAATTAGACAAGACCGCTGCTACGAGCACGATGCATAAAAAGACGGCAGCACGTCAAAAATCACGCCTTGCAAAGCGCCTTAATGCCCTTAAGGAAAAAAAGGATTAAATTTCCTGAAGTGTATCTCGTGAATCGCATCCGGTAGAAACTCTAAATACCAAGAGCTAAATCCTCAACAAATTCGAATAAACGAAATACAAAGGTTCAAAAGTAATCTCGGATGTCTGTCTGCGCGGGTTTAAGTGGTGAGTAGTTAGTGGGGAGAATGTTTCAAATCCCAGATTTCACATTTCAAATTGGCATATCGGGGATAGTTTGTGTTTGTTTCGGGGCCGGAGGGTGGATATACTGTAGGGTGGTTTGCTGGAAGTAGAGATATAAAATGTATAGTCATATGCTGGTACCTTCACGGTGTCTTAGTTGGACCTTAAGACTTTGTCGAAACGTACCATTATTGGTACCTGAAGAAAGTTAAACCAGGTATCTATGTATATCACATTTACAAGTGAGGAATTCTGAAGTCGCCCTTGAAAAATATAGTTACGATGTTATTTCTTTAGTGAGGCGGCGAAGTCTTCCACGAATTTTGCGCATTTAGCCACGTCTTCGGCCAACTGCGGCGACAAGTGCTCGTATTCAATCGTCATCACGCCGCGGAACTTCTGGGCGTATAACTCTTTCAAGACGGCTGTATAGTTTGCCTTGCCTGTACCGAGCGGGACATCGCGTGCTTCGGGTTTGCCGGTCTCGGCGACGTC
>JBARPZ010000215.1:0-7256 GCA_049643445.1 Sedimentisphaerales bacterium | reverse complement strand
ATTCTCAGCCTTGTTTCGGTTTTCATTGGCTGTCCTCCGGTTGCTCATGCAGATGCGTGTGGCTGTGATGGGCGTGTTCACAACAAGGACCGGCAAGAGCAATATCTGATTTGACAAACAACAGCGGGAAAATAATGTCGCTGATACAGCAAGGCAACCAGGTAGCCACAAATAGCGTTACAAGGATGCCCCCAAGAACTACATTCGTCATCTCGGATTGCATATTCATCAGCAGATACGATGATGATGCCCACGTGCTTATCAAAACATGTCCGGCATGTGGAAATTTCGTCCGCGGAAGAAAATACGCGATAAGGATCCCCAATAGCGCCGCCGGATTGACAATATACCACTCTTCGATGAATCCAAGGTGAAGGCCGTGCCCCTCATGTTCATGTTCCATCGTCGTGTGCCCATCATCTGCCGAAGTCGCCTCGGAATGATGCAGTTGGTCGTGCGTCGGAACGTTCAAACCCAATAAGTCCGCGCCGATATGAGGGATGACTATATCACTGAGCGTGGCGATCCCGACAGAACCGATAAAACCAACGACCAGTACAAGAAGAAGCTGCTTTTTCTTGGCATGGAGTTGGAACATCGATGCAGTTACAATCGCGCTCAAAACAACGTGAGCAGGGTGAAAGACGGCAAACAGCGTATGTCTGCCCCCGCCGCTGATATTTCTAAAAAGAAGCATAAAAACGAGTCCCAATACCGCCCCAAGAAGTGTAAACGGAGCATGCCCCTTCAGTTCCACAAAGATATGTTTTGCTCTTTCTTTTATTGACATCTTTGAATCCACCTTTATTTAGACGCTAAAACAACACTCTTAATATTACACTTTTACTCTGCTAAATGCAACTAAGTTGCAAATATTTTTCTGCAATTGTTTTGGTTGTCAACTTGCGGCCTCCGCCATTATGGGCAAATGAAAAGCCGGTCACTGCTATTACAAATCAAAAAGCAATTGCGGATTTTACTCTGGATGGGTAAATTAGGGCCTTTATTGAAAACAACAAGCTTTTTGGAGCAAATGAACAAGATGACTATAAATAAGCAGACAACGAAGAAGGTTCTTTTATTGCTGGTCCTGGCGATTTTGGTGGTTTGTTGTGGTTGCCAGAGCACCCGCACACCGGTTCGCCCGCTCATCGGAATTACCAGTGTCTATAGCGCAAATAACAAAAGCGGCACGACCACGGTTGATTTCGCCTATATAAAAGCAGTTACCGAAACAGGCGGCGCCCCCCTGATTCTGCCAACCATCTCAGAAGACCAGATTTTACAACAGTATGTGGACCAGCTCGATGGCCTTGTGCTCGTGGGCGGCGACGATATACCCCCTTCCGCATACGGCCAACAGCCACACGAAACAGTCAAAATAATGCCTACACAGCGTTACAATTTCGAAAAAAACCTGATCTCCCTCTGGTGGGCACGCGGCAAACCCCTACTGGGAATCTGTCTGGGAATGCAGTTTACAAATGTCGTTTCAGGCGGCTCGCTTATCCAGGACATCCCCTCTCAGGTGGGCACAAAGGTCAAACACAGAGGCTATCATAATGTAAAGATTGAACCAAAAAGCTCCCTGGCAAAAATCCTCGGCTCCGACCAGGCCTACGTCTACTCGAACCATCACCAGGCCGTCAAAGACCTCGGCAGGAATTTGAAAATTATCGCCCGAAGCGAAGATGGCGTTGCCGAGGCTATGGAACGCACCGATGGTAAGTTCGGCCTCTTTGTCCAGTGGCATCCGGAGGCCAGCGGTAACATCGAGCAGCGAAATGCAATCTATGGCGCTTTGGTTCGTGCGTGCGCTGTGCGAATTAAGAGTTGTCCATAAAGAATAAAGGATAACTAACACGTAAATGAAAATTGTAAAAACAACGTCAGGTCCTGCTGAATTGGCAAAAGTGGGAAAAGGCTGCGTCCTGACCATTGGAAATTTCGATGGTGTCCACATCGGCCATCAGGAAATCTTGACCGCTGCCAAACAAACCGCTGAAGAAAGGCGGACGCAATTGGTGGTAATGACTTTCGAGCCGCACCCGCTCGCTGTCTTACATCCGCAAAAAAAGCCCGGCATTTTAACGTCCCCTGAATTGAAAAAGCATCTTCTTGCCGAAGCCGGCGCCGATTGCCTTCTCATCATAAAAAGCACTCCCGAACTTTTGAGTCTTTCGCCCGATGAATTTGTAGAGCAGTTTATTATTAAAGGTACCCAGCCCAGCGTAGTAGTCGAGGGTGAAAGCTTTAATTTCGGCTCCGACCGAGGTGGAAATGTCCAGACCCTGCAGGAGGTGGGGCCCGGGAAAAGCTTTGAAGTCGTTGTAATTGAAGCCATGGAAGCTAAATTCTCAACCGGCCAAACGGTCAAAGTCTCAAGTACCGTCATCCGAAATATGCTCAAAAGCGGTGATGTCGCCGACGCCGCCGTTGCACTAAGCAGACCTTACCGGCTCATAGGCCAAATTATTCCGGGCAGGGGCAAAGGAAAACAGCTCGGTTTCCCTACAGCGAATATGGGACCGCCCGAGCAGCTTGTCCCCGCCGATGGCGTTTATGCCGGCTTCGTTCAAATCGGCGGCAGCCAAGGAGATGTCTGTGTCACCAAAGCAGAAGTCCCCGCTGCCCTGAGCATCGGAAGAACACAAACTCTCGGCACCGACAATCCCCTGCTGATAGAAGCTCACATACTGACCGGCCAGGTCGGCGATTTACACGGCAAATGGCTCGCTATGGATTTCATACAGCGAATCCGAAGCCAGCAAAAATTCGATACTGAAAAAGACCTTACCAACCAGATCGCAAAAGACTGTGAAAAAGCAAAGGTGATTTTGAGAAGGAATTAATCATACGGGAATTCTTTGATAATAATTACCGAAAGGTATAATTACTAAGTATGGGTATTAAAGATACATCTAAACAAGCAAATCAGGTTTTGGTGGGGATATACAGGGGGATGTCCAGCTCATCCAAAGGTGACCTGATTTTTGATGCCTACAGAACTGGTAGAGAACTGGCAATGGCGGGCTTGCGTCAGCGCTATCCAAAAGCAGACAAGAAACAATTATGGCATTTGTGGGCACGAGGTCATCTTGGTGATGAACTTTTCGAGCGAGTATACGGAGGAATACCTAATGAGTGAGCTTTTGGAGTTGGAAATACTCAAGAACTTTACAGAGATACTTGAATCACTGGGGATTACTTATGTCATAGGCGGTTCGGTCGCCAGTTCTATCTATGGAAAAGTTCGATTTACTCAGGATGCCGACATGACCGTCGAGCCGTTTGAAGGTAAAGCCGATGAGTTCTTCAGATTGGTCAGGTCGGATTTCTATATCAGCTCGGACGCCATGCAACAGGCTCTGAGGCAGAAAAGCAGCTTCAATGTCGTGCATCTGGAATCAGCATTTAAGATTGATGTTTTCATTCAAAAAGACACGGAATTCGAAAAGCAGTTATTATCAAGATGCAAATTTATGAAGCTGTCGGACAGGTTTGAAAAAGCTTTTTCTATAGTCTCTGCTGAAGACATTATTTTGTTAAAGCTTAGGTGGTACCGGCAGACCGACTGTAGCTCAGAGAAACAATGGGAAGACGTCTTGTCGGTGTTGGAGGTGCAAAAAGATGAGCTTGATTTAGGGTACTTAAAGAAATGGGCCGGTGTACTCGGAATAGACCAACTGCTGGCCAACGCTATATCTGAAGCCGAATCATGATTGTGAACGGGTAGTGTCAATAATGGTCGTTATCGGATAAAATATTAATGGGAGTTTTATGATGTCAAAAAAAGTTTTGGTAGCTATAGCGGACGGCACCGAGGAATTGGAGGCCGTAACCATAATTGATGTCCTGAGAAGGGCCGAAGCAGAAGTCACGGTTGCCTCTGTGGGCGACATACAGATTACCGCCGGCAGGGGGGTAAAATTAGTAGCCGACGCCGTCATTTCAGATTGCGTTGGCAGCGTCTATGATTTGATTGTCCTGCCGGGCGGTATGCCCGGAGCCGAGCATTTAAGAGACAGCAGCCAGCTCATCGATATGCTCAAAGAGCAGGCCGCCTCACCACGCCTTTATGCCGCCATCTGTGCCTCGCCTGCTGTCGTCTTAAAGCCTCACGGCCTGCTAAAAGATAAAAAAGCAACCTGTTATCCGTCTTTGCTCTCGGACCTGGATAAATCTGAGCAGGCAAAAGTCGTCATCGATGGCAACCTTATCACCAGCCAGGGTCCCGGCACAGCTTTGGAATTTTCGTTAAAACTAATCGAGATGCTCTTCGACAAACAAAAATCCCGGGAAGTCGCCAATGCAATGCTCGTAAAAAACTGAAGAAACCTGCAAAAAAATAAAAGGAATTTTATGATAGACGAAAAAGAATATCAAAAAGCACTTGAGCTAATCAACAAATCCGACACCATTTTGATAACGGCCCATACCAGGCTCGATGGCGACGCCTGCGGCTGCATTGCGGCTATGGATGACACGCTGACAGCTCTCGGCAAAAAGGTAAAACCCCTGTTTCTTTCACCAATTCCCGAATGGTATGAGTTTCTCTTCGACGCTCAGCACCCCATCCTCGGCGCAGACGTCAGCCTCGAACAGCTAAAGCAGGCCCAATTCACCGATCCTGATTTGATCATAATTGTCGATACAAACAGCTACAGCCAGCTTCCTCAATTCGACGAATATCTAAAGCACGCCGGCAAGCCCGTCATGATAATCGACCACCACGCAACCGCCGACGGCCTCGGCGATGTCGAGCTCACCGAAAAAGATGCCGCCGCCGCGGGCCTGATTGTGTGTGATTTCATCAAGTACGCCAACTGGCCGATTACCGAAAAGATTGCCGAAGCCCTCTTCGTCGCCATGGCCACAGATACTGGCTGGTTTCAGTTCAACAATACGGACAGCAGGGTTTTCCACTCCTGCGCCGAGCTGATTAAAGCCGGTGCAAATCCTGCTCAAATCTACTATAACCTGTACCAGAATTACTCACTTCAGCGATTCAAACTGATGACGGCCATGTTCAACACCCTCGAACTCCATCTTGACGGGCGTCTCGCAACCCAGCACATAATGCTCAGCGATTTCGCCCAATCCGGTGCCGAACACAAAGACACCGAAAACCTCATCGACGAATGTCGGCGGATAAGAACGGTCGAGGCATCAGCTTTATTTGTGGAAGCCAAAGATGGCCGAGTTAGATGCTCCCTGAGAAGCAGAGGTGCTGTCGACGTCGGAAAAATCGCACAAAAGTTTGGCGGTGGAGGCCATAAAATGGCCGCGGGCCTCTTTCTATCTCCCCCCTTGGAAAAAGCAAAAAAGCTTATTCTAACCGAAATCGCTCAACAATTAAAATAACCCGACGGTAAATAATTCCTATTCGGGTGGGCAGGAACGAGCACGCTCGCCGTTTTCATTGGGACTGAAGGCATTTTCTATAATGGCCCGTCCTTCATTGCTGTTTGCTGCAAACCACTGCTCATCTTCAACCCTGCGAATAAGCCTGCCCTCCCCCCACTGTTTGATTAGTTCTGCTGCGCTATCACCCTTGGACGTGGCGGAATTGGTTTGATTCCTTCTTGCCTCGGGGGTAAAAGTTTCTAAAAAGCCGATAAAGCGCTCGGATTCGTTTGGCTCATACTTGTAACTGAATACGTATGCTTTGACGCCGGACGGCTTCCCGTTCTCAAGTGGACCCGAAGGTGCCTCGATAGGCGGAATCAGCTTACTTTTTGCGACGAAAAGCTTGCCCGCTTTAAGGTCATAGAACCATCCCTTTTTGTACTCTTTAACTTTTGGAGCCTCGCCCGATGACAGCAGTCCTATGACTGTCATTAGCAGTAAAAGCACGGTAACGACGGCTATTGAGATGATTATCTTGGGGTTTTGCCGGTTAATCCACCTCCTCGTACCAAGTAGCTTTGCAACTACGCCTTCCCATTTCTCTCGAATCTCATAACCAAGCCAGTCAGGAATCCTAAAAGACATCTTGGTGCTCTCCAGCAGTTCTGCACAAATATGAATCCGTTCTACGCAAAGACAATTCTAACTCTCCCCCTATTGGCCAATGCCTTTAAGCAATCCAACTATGCGATCCAGGTCAAGGTTGCCCGGCGAGGCATCATCCGGGCTTATTTCTTGCCAATCTGCTAATTTGACCGTCCGCCGGTCTTTCCACTTCCAGTATTCGCAGTGAAGATCCGCAAGAGATATATTGCAGCCATCGGCGTGCCTTGCTGTTATATTTTGAGTAATTAGGTCATCTGCCCCTCTTCTAACATTCCACATCGGCTGCTCTGCTTCTATATCCACTATAGGACAGAACGAATTTTCTATCCAATTATCCTGACTCATCGCGTCGATAAAAATCAACTTTTCTGCAGGTCTCGAAATCTCATTTAGCGTCTTGAAGGCCTTTATATTGTCATGTTCGCAATTACAGGGCTTTCCATTCATCGTTCGCGATATTGAATAGCTGCGCAAAAGTTCGCTGCTGTCGGTCTTGCACTTGAATAAATCCGTACTGCGCCCGGCGTAAGGCCACCACAACATCCCACTTTTGATGGCTTCTTCTGTACCACCCACAGGATTGCCCGGCGGTATCAGGGTCCCATCGGCAACCCAATGGTTGGCTCCCATATCATTCCATTTTGTGTCCGCTGAACAAAGATTGTCTTCATTGTCCGTAGCATACATATACCACGCCAGGGATAGCTGCCTCATGTTGGAACTGCACACCACCCGCTGGCCCTGTTCCCTGGCACGATTCAGCGACGGAAGAAGCATAGACATGAGCGCTGCCATGATGGATATCGATACAAGCAGCTCAATTAACGTAAAACCTCTCCGCCCAACCTCCCGAACATTATTTTGTTTCTGCTCGCTCATCTGGCTCTCCTTGTTGTTAAAGAATGAAATGGCCGCGAAAAAGCTATTTTTTTACTCAATTTTTATTATACACTTAATCCCAGACCTAAGCAACAAAAATTCCCCCGAGATCACCCATTTTTCCGGATGTCGGCCTTGTCCTTATCTTCAATAAGGTACGGGTCAATCATCCGCCCCATCTTCTCTATCGCCCCCCCCGGCTCCTTGACCAGCAGCAGCTCAGGCTCGCTCCGGTGTTCCAGGTCCTTACTCCGCATAATAAACAAACGGGCGCTCCCGTCCCCCCACCGCACCCGCTCACCCCGCCGATACTTCAACCATGGGTACGTCTGCAAACACAGAATCCACTCGTCCCCGAAACG
>JBARPZ010000214.1:0-15655 GCA_049643445.1 Sedimentisphaerales bacterium | reverse complement strand
GAGAAAAAAGCGTCTGAACAGGTTGCAGAAATAGCCCTCGAAATGTTTGCCCCGCCTGCCCCATGAGATAGCATAGCGTTAGCCCCACCGTTCTTCAATCATCGGTAGGGTGTGCAATATTCGTTTTTGCACACGCGGTAAATCTGAGCTTCGTAGTTAATCCTGAGCGGAGTCGAAGGATCTGGCTACCGAATTGAATCAATCCCACAAAATCCCTATAACCTCAAATCCACCTTCTGTGTGTGGTTCTCCAAAAATGCCATAAATTTGTTGGTTGTTGACATAAGCAATCGGTATAATGTTAGAGTGAGTTTAACTTGTTGAAAGGCGATATGATGAGCGAAGCAGATAAAATTAAAATGAGAAATTATCGTAATATTCGCTACTTGATTTTCATCATCCTGCTTTTAGTTTTTCTCAATGGATGCTCTGAGAAAGATGATATCTATTTGCATAGTGCTGAGGTCTCTCCGAAGGCTGATAAAATTGCAGTTTCATATATAAAGAGTGGCAAATCAGGTATTTTCATCTTAGATCTACAAAGTAAAAAGCGAACAAATCTCCTTGAAATAAAGAATGAGTATGCTCTCTCCTTCCTATCGTGGTCTCCGGATCAAACAAAAATCTGTTATATGAGAAGCCTTTTAGTATCCGATGGAGCAACTGATGAATTGGGACTGTCTCTAATCTGTGTTTTTTCTTTAACGGATAACAGAGAATCAATCCTGACTCACGAGGGAATGAACCGCGCACCAAAGTGGTCACCTGCGGGAGGATTTATTGCTTTTGCTTCAAGAAGAGAAAGTATGACATGGCTTTCCAAACAAAATTTTTGGCATGAAAATCTGTGGGTTGTTGATTATAAGACTGGTTACTTTAAGCCACTTACTAAGGAAAGTAACCTTCAGCATTTTTATGCCTGGTGTTGGTCAGATGATGGCAGATATATATTTTATTGTCGTAGAACTGAAAAAGATGGCAATGGTGAATTGTGTATCATTAATCCTATAACACTCGAAGAAAAGGTTCTCTCATCGGGACACCGGATAAGTAGTTATTCATGTTGGTCGCCTGATGGGACGAGAATCTTCTTTTCTGATCGTAATAATCCAATAAATGCATATATTTTATTTCTTGACAGTGATGTCATAAGGCCAATCTTTGAAATTGGAAGTGATAATTACATTGCTCAGCCAAAATGGTCTCCAGATGGAAGAAAGATAGCATTTTACAAATTAGATGAAAATAAGAGATGGGATATTTGGAGCGTAGATAGTAATGGGAACAATCCAGGTAAGATCATAAACCTGTCCATTCCAGTGAAGAAGAGAGGATTTAAGTTTATCCTGGGTTGGCTTACAAATAATGAATTAATCTTTAATCGAGATAAAAAAGCTCTCTATTCACACAATATATCTACGGGGCTGGAAAGACAAATCTATCCTTGAGTTGTATCTTTAGTATGTTTAGACAAAGAAATAATATAATCTTGTATGTGATATGGTTGGTTGTTGGACTCTCTCTTTTTATCTCAGGATGTCCATTTAAGTCTGGGATTGAGGGAAAAGCGTGGTTTCGATATGCATCAAAATTTGACAAGGCAAGGAATATATGCCTGGCAAATGATGCCGCCAAGAAGGGGACTGCTTTTGAGGATTTAGCCAGGATGGACAAACTAAAGCAGAAATTCCTCCTGGCAAAACAACCGACGGAAACAGAGATAATATCCGTTCTAAAGTCGCCAAACAGAAGATTTCAAAAAATTGGCTTAGTCGCGATGTCTTTAAAACCAATAGAAACAGAGCAATTAACAGAAATATTATTTGGATTTCTACAAGACAATGATTTCTATTTTAGAGTAGATGCCTTGTATTCTCTTGATAAATTTACAAAATTTCCAGAGTCTAAGAAAGCCGGCTTAGGAAAACAATTATTAGAAATTATTAAGAACGAAAAAGATAAGGGATTATTCATTCAGGAATTTTCTTTATTAGCTAAATTTCCCTCCGAAGAGGCAGCCCTATTTTTAACTGAACAACTAATGAAAGAAGGAAAAGAAAATTATTTGTATAGAAATTTTGCTTTTAATGCATTGAAAAAGATGGGGAATTCTTTTTATGATGAGGCCGCAGAATATATAAATAAACATGGCAGTTCAGAGATAAAGAAAGAACATTTGGAGCGGGAAAAGTCGTGGGAAAGGGTAAATGCCATAAAAAAAAATAAATAGTTATAAAAATATTTAAATATGTTCGATATTTATTGAACATTCCGGGCCAGTTTGGTATAATTATAATAGCCATAGATATGGCAGATATTTAGCGGAGAACCGCACGAATCGGGCAAGTCGCCCAAGTCTTAGTATCAGCAGATACACAAAAAAGCATTATTTTGCATTATAAATGCCAGGTTTTGAAACATTTTGGTTCATTAATGACAAATAAACACTTACTTCTCTGGCTACAAATAAAAGTCCGCCCGAAGGGCCTCCACGAATCCCTGACCCCTGATCCCCGGCCCCTAACCCCTAATCCTTCGCTCCCGACCCCTGATTCCTCTCCCCTGACAAGTACGAAAGTTTACGTACGAAATTATAAACTTTTTATGCAAAACGAACCCAAATTCCGAAAAAGTCAAGTCAACGTAACCGTTTTACTGACAAGGGAATACGTACAAATGGACACTTGGTCAAATGGGAAAAACGAACCCAAAACGAACCCAAACGAACCCAAAACGAACCCAAATTCAAAAAGGACAAAATGAACGTAACGTCTTACATAACAAAGAAATATGAAAATAAGTCAAATTGGGCAATTTATGAAAACGAACCCAATCAAAGCCAAAACAAACCCAATACAAAGCCAATCTCAAAGCAGAGTATTGTAAATTCATTGATGATTATTCTTTTATATTGTATACCGGCGTACTTTATAAGAAAAAGCCGAACATGGAAAACAAGTAAATGAACACCGAAAATACTAAAAAATTCGATATAACAGCCACTTTCGCCTGCCTCGGCACCCTTTCCTTTTGGGCATTCGGCCCGATTTTCATTAAGTACCTCACCGGCTCTATCGACTCATGGACACAAAACCTCCTGCGCTATTCGGTGGCTTGCCTGTTCTGGCTGCCCTTTCTTCTGTATGCCATCAGGAAAAAACGCTTTGAAACAAAAATCTGGCGGAAAGCCATCCTGCCGGCTGTACCAAATATCGTTATGCAGTCTTTATGGGCCGCAGGATTTTACTATATAGGCCCGGCCTTTATGGTCTTACTGACCAAAACCTCTATTGTCTGGGTGGCGGCATTTTCCTTTATTCTCTTTGCAGATGAAAGACCATTAATCAGAAGTAAACGATTCTGGCTGGGATTGGTGCTTTCAGCAATTGGCGTGGTTGGCGTTATGTACTATAAGGATGACTTTACTGCAACTAAGACCTTAATCGGTATAATTATTGCCCTTACAGCGGCATTTGCATGGGCGTTATACATCATTTCCGCAAAAATCGCTTTTAAGGATATTGACTCTCTCCACGGTTTCTCCGTAACAAGCATCTACACAGTCGCCGGTCTTTTCGTGCTCGCCCTGCTGTTCGGCGACGTGCAGGATTGCCTAACAATGGGCGCCTGGCAGTGGGCTTGCGTTGTGATTTCAGGGGTAACGGCCATCTCATTTGGCCATGTACTGTACTATGTAGCGATAAAGCGTATCGGAGCGACTATCCCGGCGCTTGTGATATTGTCCCAACCTTTTCTGGTCCTTGCCATTTCTAACATTGTCTTTAAAGAATCATTAAACGCTATTCAATTACTCTTCGGAGTGGTTTTGATGATAGGTTCCGCCCTTGCGATCTGGGCCCAGCAGCATTTGAAGAAAAATGGACTTAATAAATCATAACGCGAATATCTCTGTTGTTTCCTCACACAGCCAACGCAGTGTCCGGTTCAGGTTCGAAAACATCAAAGCCGGGGCCATACTGACGCAGGTACAACAAAGAATACGAGCGGTGAAAGACCAGCAAAGGCAGCATGAGAACCGTGCCGATATACGGTATTGCGAGAAAACAGCCAAGACAACAGCAAGTAATACACACGCACGCCAGGATAACTATCCCCACAGCTATCGCTATGACAATCTGGAAAAGAATATAAACTGTGAACTTACCTTTGTTGCCGGTAAGCAGTTTCCAGAACTCACGCCATGCGGTCATACAGGTTCCCTGCCGCAGGAACATAATCGGCACGACAAAATCCCGAGTAAATTTACCTATAATTGCGAAGACTATGGCAATTGGTATAATAAGACAAATCGCCAGTAATACCATTAATATTATTCCGAGGGGATTTGGCCCGCCACCGCCTGCGAACAAGAGGATGCCGATAACCACCAACATGGCAATGAGCAGCAAAATAACAGCAAAACTGATTAGGCCTAAAACAATCCGAAAGAGAAAAAGACTGTTGCTTTGCTTCTTGAATTTGTGCCAGGGTACTACCACTTCGGCTTTGTTCAGAGCAACACAGTGCAGGAACATAAAGCGCCCTCGACTGCTGAGCCAGGTGATGACAAAACCGATTACTATTATTATAACAGTGATGGTTATAGCAAGGGGGAGAATCCAGAACAGGTTTTCTATGAGAAATTCCTTTGCATGGTGAAAGGACTCACCGGAAGTTTCATATTGCTGTCCGCCAAAATTGAAATTTGGTCCGCCTCCCTCTCCCAGATACGCAAGCCATGCACAAAAGCCGATTACGAACCATTTGCCAATGTCGAAGGGCCTGAAAAGGATTGTCTTTACCCTTTCGATGGCGGGACTTATAGGGTCAATTACGCTTATTTGGGTTTCCTGCGAAGTCATATTACAAGTCCTCCAAGATAAATGAGCCAGTTAACAAAAATCAATATCGAAATTGTCACCGCCAAACTTAAGTTTATTTTTATCAGTTTTTTGCCCATTCTTTTGGGATGAATGATTATCCCATAAATTCTATATGGAATCTGGAAACAAATAAAGGCAAAAAACATCGCGCCCAGGGCATGAAACCTTATACTCGCGAGTAAATTACCGTGTGCCAGTGAGCAAAAAGAGCGTGTCAGGCCGCATAGGGCACATTTTATGCCAACAATCTCATATAACGGACAGCGATGAGGCCATTTGTAGCCGAATAGGCACAGTTTGCCCTCCTTTAGCTGCAAAAGCAGTGAAAAAAACAAAACGGCTGCGCAGAGCAGAATTATCACTATATGATACAATACCTGATGCTTGTTACTCGTGGACTGATTCACGATTCACACATCACGCTTCCGGTTTTTCCTGCTGCTGTCTCAACTGGCGTACTTCCTTCTGAACCGGCCAATCTGCAAAAGCAAGGAAAAAAGGCATAATTATATTCGCTATCGGTACAAGCATTAACAAACCGAGGGTCCAACTATAGCCTGCCTTGGAAAAGATCTTGCAAAATATAACTACCTTTATGACGACCACTATCAGCGCGACAAGAACTCCAAATATGAGCAATGCTATATACACAGGAACCACATCCGGACTATGGTGGAATGCCATATCTTCCCCTTTCAGTTAGCTTGAAAAATTAAGTTAACAAACAGCTATTTTGTCTGGCTTCTCATAAGGATTTACGGTCAGACGGAAATATGATGCTACTGTTTAAGCTTACACAACTCCTTTTGAACCGGCCAGTCGGCAAAGGCAAGGTAAAAAGCCATAATGATATTTGCTATTGGCACGAGTATTAACAGACCGAGTGCCCAACTATAGCCAGCCTTGGAGAATATCTTGCAGAAGATCAGTACCTTTATAGCGACAGCTATCAGACCAACAAAAAAACCGAACATAATTAGCAGCAGTAAGAGAAATCCCGGGGCCGCGTGGGTACTGTGCGAAACGTGGACCATGCTTTCCATATTTTCCCCTTTTAGATAGTCATAAAAATTGAGTTAAGTAGCAGCTTTCATAGAAATAACAGTTCCGTAGTATAGCAAATATACATCTATCTGCAAGGGCAATCCACCGAAGACTAATTCAGCCCTTTTTTAAGTCTTGCGCGTGGGCTTCATGGCTGAGCTTTTCTTTTTTCTGTCAGCTCTTGGCACATCAGGGGCATTGGTCTTCGGCAGCCATTTTGCCAACTCTTTCTTGATGTCGGCATACTTAGGGTCATTGGCAAGATTGTTCCACTCCAGAGCGTCCTTTTGGTGGTCGTAGAGTTCCTCGGTGCCATCGCTGTAACGGATATATCGCCAGCGTTCGGATCGCAGCGAATGATTATTACGTCCATGTGTCGTCAGGGCTGGCCGCTTCCAACTTGCTTTGGGATTCTTCAACAGTGGTAAGAGACTTTTACCTTCGAGTTCTTTCTTAGGTGAAAGGCCACATACATCTATCAGCGTGGGATAAATATCGATAAAGCTCACCGGCCGGGGACATCTTCCGCCCGAGTTGGTTATTCCAGGTGCTACTATCATAAGTGGGGCATGTGTTGCCTCTTCCCAAAGCGCAAATTTACGCCAATGCAGCTTTTCACCAAGGTGCCAACCATGGTCGCCCCATAGTATGATGACAGTGTCATCGGCATAGTTGCTTTTATCCAATGCCTCGATTACCCTGCCAACGCAGTTATCGACAAAGCTGATGCTCGCCAGGTAAGCCTGCACCGCCTTTCGCCACTGTTTGTGTTCAGTTACCTTCCTATGGTCACCCTCAGGCCTTGCCATCCGTCTGCCTATTGGTGGGACATCATCAAGGTCGTTTTCATTGACATTCGGTAAAGTTACTTTATCCAATGGATACATATCGAAGTACTTCTGCGGTACGTACCAGGGCAAATGCGGACGGAAAAATCCACATCCGAGAAAGAATGGTTTGTCGTGTTCTTTTTGCAGTTCGCTTATGGCCCAGTTTGCGACTTTCCAATCGCCCATCTCCTTATCCGGTACATCTACCGGCCCCCAGTCGAAATGCGAGGTTTTAGGGATGCCGTTCAGCGGCCGGTTCGGAGGCATCGGGTCGTCAGGTTTGTTCTTTTTCTGGGATGGGAAATACTCCTGCCAGGATGGAGGGTCGGGGAAACCTCCGTGGTAGATTTTGCCACCACCAACCACACGGTAGCCATTGGCCATAAAGTGCTGTGGCAGCGTAACAGCATCAGTGAGTACCGGAGACTTTCGCCAGGGATGAGGATTGAGGTAAACGCCTGATGTTGAGGGCTGAATTCCTGTCATAAGACTGGCCCGTGAAGGATTGCACGCAGGGGCTGAGCAGTGGGCGTTCGTAAAGAGTACCCCTCTTTGCGCAAGCTTATCAAGGTTTGGCGTTTTTACATCCGGATGGCCGCCCAGACATCCGACCCAATCATTCAGGTCATCTATAGCAATGAACAGCACATTCGGCCGTTTGGCCTGTTTCGATACCCGCCGTTGAGAAGCGCTTGCGCATCCCGGAAATGCAAGTGTCGCTGCAGTTGCTGCTGTTAGTTTTAGAAATGCACGCCGATTCATAGAGCCTGATATTTGATTCATCGGTTATCCTCGCATAGATTTAAATGCATAACGGAAGTTCTTGTTTTATATGCCATCCTTCTTGATTCGGCAAATCCATCGCACCGGAGCTTGAAGTATTCGCTACTCACCTGCGGCCGTATTATATAGATGTCATATTCGATCTTTTCTTGTGTCAGTTCTTTGCCAGATTCCATATTTATAATACCTATACTTACCGACAGGACTTAAGTGTTCGCTAATGACCTTAATTATCCAAATAAAACGCAGGTTTGTCAAATGAGTAAGCTTCGAGGGATTTAAAATTTTCACATAAAACATACAGCTAAATAGTCTTTTGAAGGTCGAAGTAATAAAAATGCTTGCGGAAACAGACGTTCTTGTGTATCTTATTCACTTTGTTTTGACAACAAAAGCGTATCAACAATATATTTAGGAACTCAATAATGAAAGTTTCTCCAAAAAATCAAGGGCTATCAGAACTTGATGAGCTTTGTATCCAGACAATTCGCTTTCTGTCTATGGAAGCTGTGCAGAAAGCCAATTCCGGTCACCCCGGTATGCCGATGGGAATGGCGCCTGCGGCATACGTGCTCTGGACAAGACATATGAACTATAACCCGTCCAATCCAAGATGGCATAACCGGGACCGTTTCGTTCTTTCTGCCGGCCACGGCAGTGCGCTGCTTTATTCACTGCTGCATCTGACGGGTTTCGACTTGAGTCTGGATGAATTGAAGAATTTTCGACAGTGGTCAAGTAAAACGCCCGGGCACCCTGAATATGACCCAGATTGCGGTGTCGAAGTTACTACCGGGCCTTTGGGACAAGGCATATCCAATGCTGTTGGGATGGCAATAGCCGAAAAGTGCCTGGCTAACTATTTCAATCGGGATGGCTTTCCCATTATTGACTATAACATCTATGTCATAGCCAGCGACGGTGATTTACAGGAAGGTATTACTTCCGAGGCCAGCTCTTTAGCCGGTCATCTGGGACTTGACAATTTGATTGTCGTTTACGATGACAATCACATCAGTATTGATGGTGACACTGCACTTTCCTTTACGGAAGACAGGGCCAAACGCTATAAAGCATACGGCTGGAATGTACAGGAAGTTGGCGGCGACGGCAATAACATGGCTGCTTTTGAAAAGGCCCTGAATAATGCAAAGCAGGAGAAGCAGCGACCGACACTAATAAAACTTCGCACGCATATCGCTTACGGCAGTCCGAATATGCAGGACACAGCTAAAGCACACGGTTCTCCTTTAGGCAACGATGAAATCACATTGATTAAGGAAAGATTCGGATGGGACCCGGACAAAAGCTTCCATGTCCCTGAGAAAGTACTGTCTCATATGCGAAAACTTATTGACAAAGGCAAATACACGGAAACAACCTGGGACAAAATGTTTGCCGAATACGCAAAGGCCTATCCGGAGCTTGCACAGCAGTTCCGTGATGCTGAAGCCGGGAAACTGCCGGTAAATCTCGATGATATATTGCCGAACTTTGAGACAGGCAGTGCAATTGCAACACGCAAGGCCTCGGGGAAAGTGCTGGATGCGTTGATGCCGGAATTACCGCTGGTTCTGGGCGGTTCGGCAGATTTGACGCCTTCAAATAATACTGAGTTTGCCGGTGCCAAGTCCTTCCAGAAAAATGCACAGGATGGCAGGTACATACACTATGGAATCAGAGAACACGCTATGGGAGCGATAATGAATGGAATCTCAGTAAGCGGGTTGGCCAGAGCTTATAGCGGGACGTTCCTGGTTTTCTCTGATTATATGAGGCCGGCAATTCGCGTGGCCGCTTTGTCGAAATACCCGACCATATTCGTTTTTACTCACGATAGTATCGGCGTCGGCGAAGATGGCCCAACACACCAACCCGTTGAGCAGCTTGCCGCCCTTCGCGCGATACCAAATCTACTGGTGTTTAGACCTGCTGATGCAAATGAGACTGCACTGGCCTGGAAATTCATACTGGAACATCGAGATAATCCGGCAGCTCTGCTTCTTACCCGGCAGAACTTGCCAGTCATCGACCAGGAAAAATACGGTTCCGCTACAAATCTAAGTAAGGGTGCTTATGTTCTCGTTGGCGCTGATAAGCCGGACGTACTGCTTTTGGCCAGCGGCTCGGAAGTTAGCGTTGCTATGGAGGCAGCGGAGAAACTGGCAGCTGAAGGAATTAGTGCCCAGGTAGTCAGTATGCCCTGCTGGAAGCTGTTTGAAAAACAGGACAAGAAATACCGGGATTCGGTTATTCCGCCCGGCGTCAAGGCAAGAGTCGGCATTGAAGCTGGTGTCGAACAGGGCTGGTGGAAATGGCTTGGAGATAGAGGTGCCTTTATTGGAATGTCAACATTCGGTGCCTCCGCACCCGCCAAGGTCTGCTTCGAGAAGTTCGGTATTACCACAGAAAATATCATCAAAGCTGCGAAAAAGGCGATGAGCTGATTAAATCCTTAAGCATAAAGGACGGATCTTTATGAAGACAAAAGGCATCAAATCCATAGCCGCAATGACAGGCGGCGGAGACTGTCCAGGTTTGAATGCTGTTATCAGGGCCGTTACCAAAACAGCGATTAACAAATTCGGTCTTGAGGTTTGGGGAATTGAAGACGGGTATTTGGGGCTAATCGAAGACCGGATGCGAGTGCTTGAATACAACGAGGTCAGCAATATTTTAACAGCAGGTGGAACTATCCTGGGTTCTTCCAATGTAGCTGATCCATTTCATTATCGAGTCAGGTCGGGCAAAAACGTCCGGATTAAGGATGTTTCGAGTAACTGTATTAGAAACCTGAAAAAACACGGTATCGATGCGCTTATCTGCATTGGCGGCGACGGCACTATGGCTTCGGCTGCTCGATTTGCTAAAAAGGGCGTCAAAGTAATAGGCGTACCCAAGACAATCGACAATGACCTTTACGGAACGGATATTACCTTTGGTTTTAATACGGCCGTCAATACCGCAACAGAGGCTATCGATAAAGTCCACACCACAGCCAGCTCTCATCATCGCGTAATGATTATCGAGGTAATGGGCAGATACGCCGGCTGGATTGCCCTTCATGCGGGCGTTGCAAGCGGCTCCGATGTTATCCTTATGCCGGAGATACCGTACCGCCTCGACAAAATCTGTGATTTCGTCATCGGCAGGTCAAAGCGGGGCAAAAGATTCAGCATAGTGGTAGCAGCTGAAGGAGCAAAGGAAAAAGGCGGTAAAATGGTCGTTGCTAAAAAGGTTGCCCACAGTCCCGACCCGATTCGGCTGGGAGGGGTCGCAAATGTTTTGGCTGGCCAAATCAACGAGCTGACAGGCCTCGATTGCAGAGCGGTTGTCCTTGGCCATGTGCAGCGAGGCGGCACACCCACTCCATTTGACAGAATCCTCGCTACAAACTTTGGACACATGGCCATCGAACTTTTAATGAAAGGCGTTAAGGGTCATTTAGTGGTGCTAAAAGATGGTAAACTATCAAGTATTCCGCTTTCTCGTGTTGCCGGAAAAATTAAGACAGTTCCTAAAAACAATCACCTTATAAAGGCAGCTCTGGCCGTTGGAACCAGTTTCGGTATCTGATTGGCTGCTTAATACATTGTTCGTTGCGGGCTGATTTTCCCCGCTGGTGACTAACAACTGGCGGCTATTAAATAAATAATGAATCTTGGCCGAGACAAGATTGTTGCGGAGATAATCTCCCGGCTTAAGACCGCAAAACCCGGTGAGGGGGCGGTTAGAGTCGAGGGGACATGGGGGTCCTTTGCGCACCTGCTGGCAGCTTACATATCGGAAAAACTGGGGCGGCCGATTCTGTACATCTGTCCACATATCGATGACGCGGACAAGGCCGACGACGACATGCACGCTTTCGGGGGCAAAATAATTGAGACCCTGGGTGCATGGGAGGGTGAAGAAGATTTAGCAGACGCCACCGATGAGATTCGTGCTGAGAGGCTAAAGCTCGTCTCTCGTATCTCACATCTCACATCTCGTTCGGATGGAAACAAACTTGTTATACCAGCATCTATACAGGCACTTTGTCAGCCTATACCGAAGCCACATGCTCTGCAGGAAAGCTGTCTTAAATTACAGGTTGAGGGACAGGTGAGACCGGAAGAAGTAGTCGAGTGGCTCGTTGAAAACGGATTTGAGCGTGTGGAAAGGATTGATCTGCCGGGCCAATTTGCCCGACGTGGAGGCATTGTCGATATTTACGCACCGCTGACTGTCGACAAAGTTCTATCGGGAAAAGAACTGGCGAGCACGCCTTCACAGAATGCTCAAACGATTAGGATTGAATTTTTCGGTGATACTATAGAGAGTATCCGTGAAATCAATCTGGATACGCAACTCTCAACCGAACAAATAGAAAGCATTAATATCGTTTCGGCGGTGTGCGGGACTACGCAGGAAGAAAGGGAGTTATTTGTAAATATCCTGCCTCAGGATTGCATAATAATTATTGAAGAATCCACTGACTGTGAAGAAGTCGCGAGGCTGTTCCGGGAACGGGCCGAAGATACGAGTCGTCTTTATAGCTGGGCCGATATTTATGAAGCCGTAGCAAAATTCACTCAACTACACATATGCAGGTTTGCCACAGCAGAACCGGGTGATTTCCTCAAGGTTGATATAAAAAGTGTCCAGACGTTTCAGCACAAAGCCACTTCTTTATGGGCGGGACACAAAGAGGCCCTTGAGGAACTGGTCACAGAGGCAAAAAACGGCAAACAGGTACTGCTTTACTGTGAAGCCGAGGCCGAGATAAAACGCGTTGGCGAGATTGTAAAGGAAATTAACAAAAATATTCCGGCCAATTTCAAACTGCTCTTAGGTTTTATTCATCAGGGCTTCGTCATAAATTCACTAAATACGATAGTCATAAGTCATCACGAGTTGTTTGGCCAGTATGTGCTAAGAAGAAGACGCAGGCCGGCGAGGGCAATGTCGCCTGTGGATACTCTCAGCGATTTGCAGGCCGGTGACTATGTTGTTCACGCTTCCTATGGTATCGGTAAGTTCATTGAGGTGCAAACAATACAGGAAAAAGGCGGCAAGAGCGAATATCTTACCATTGGATATGCGGATGGCGTGAAAATCCACGTCTCGGTCAGTAATATCGCTCTCGTACAAAAGTACATAGGGACAAGTCCGAAACGCCCGAAGTTGAGCAAAGTCGGCTCGACAAGGTGGCAACGGCAGAAAGAAAAAGTTACGGCCTCTGTTCGGGACCTTGCCGTCGAGCTGCTTGATGTGCAGGCGAAGCGCCAGGCAACCGGAGGAATTGCGTATGGAGAGGATTCAAGCTGGCAGACCGAATTTGAGCAGTCTTTCCCTTATCAGGATACACCGGACCAGACCACAGCCACCGAGCAAATCAAGACCGATATGCAGGAAGCCGCAGCTATGGATAGACTGCTGTGCGGCGACGTTGGGTACGGCAAGACCGAGCTTGCAATGCGTGCGGCATTCAAGACAGTCGAGAACGGAAAGCAGGTAGCTATCTTAGTGCCTACCACGGTATTGTGTGTGCAGCACGGCAGAACTTTCACCGAGCGGTTCGCAGACTTTCCTATTTGCATCGAGTTCCTGAATCGCTTCAAAACAACAAAGCAGGCCAGAGACATAATCGCACGAACAAAGGAAGGCAAAGTCGATATTCTGATAGGGACTCATCGGCTTCTGAGCGGTGACGTCGGCTTCAAGGATTTAGGGCTTTTGATAATCGATGAAGAGCAGCGATTTGGAGTTGAACACAAAGAAAAACTCAAAATGATGCGTGTCAATGTTGACGTTCTTACGATGACTGCCACACCGATCCCGCGGACACTGCATATGTCAATGTTGGGCCTGCGCGATATAAGTTCGCTTTCTACACCGCCATTAGACAGGCGAAGTATAGTAACATCTGTTACCGCCTATAACAACGAGCTTATCAGAAAGGCGATTATTCGCGAATTGAATCGTCAGGGACAAGTATTCTTCCTGCACAACAGGGTCAGAAGCATCGAAAAAAAGGCCTGGGAAATTCAAAAGCTGGTTCCGGATGCAAAGGTTACTATCGCACACGGCCAAATGGCCAAGAGCGCACTTGAAAAGACGATGATAGACTTTGTGATGGGCCGGATTGATGTACTTGTGTGCTCGACGATTATCGAATCTGGGCTGGATATTCCGAACGCAAATACGATTCTTATAAACGACGCCGACAGGTTCGGTCTGGCCGAACTTCATCAGCTTCGAGGCAGGGTCGGCAGATATAAACACCGGGCGTACGCCTATATGCTGCTGCCGGCCTCAAGGTCGATTACGCCACTGGCAGCAAAACGGCTGAAGGCCATCGAAGAATATTCGCATTTAGGCGCAGGATTCAGAATTGCCTTGCGGGACTTAGAGATTCGCGGGGCGGGAAATATATTAGGACCTGAGCAGTCAGGCCATATACAAACAGTGGGCTATCAAATGTATTGCGAACTGTTGGCCGATGCTGTCCGTAAACTAAAAGACGAGCCGGTCGAGCCGATCCCAACAGCCGTCATCGATTTGGGGTTTGCTACTTTTATCCCGAAAAACTATATACCTGCCGACAGGCATAGGATGGATATTTACCGCAAAATTGCTGTCGCAAGAGGCAGCGAAGATTTGAAGCAAATTGAAAACGAACTGGCTGACGTATACGGCCCGTTACCGGATGAGGTCGTACTGCTGCTCGAATTGGCCGCACTACGCATCGCAGCAAGCGGATTAGATATAAAAAGCATTGTCACAAGCGGCCAAGATGTGGTATTTTCACTTACGAAAGAGGCAACTGTGCAGGCTAAATCTCTTTTTGCTAATACGAAAGGTAAAATTAGAATTCCCGATCCAAAAACAGTATACCTGCGTATGCCAGAAAGCTATTTTGAGCCAAAAACACTGATGACCGTATTGCGAAAAATGCTTAATCGCTGAGTTCGGAGAGAGCGCAGAGGAAAATAGTAATTAGAAAGGATGAAATGAGCGAGAGGAATGAACAAAAGAAGAAACAATCGGGTTCGGTAGTCAGAGTACTCGTAGGTGTTTTGGTTGTCTTGGCACTTTCCTGTGTTCTGATAGCTGTCCTGCAACGTAGAATTCGAACGCATTCTTGGAGCCGGTCTCCCGGCATTAATCTGACCGGTTTGGAGAGGGCAATGCAGATTTACGGAAAGGATTTTGAGGGCAAGCTGCCTGCGGCCGGGCAGACAGGTGAAATGAAGCGGATGGAGGTAAATTATCGAAGGCCGAGGGCTGAGGCGGATTTAGAGTATTGGCTCGAGAATATGATCCTGTATCACCGGTTCACGGATAACGAAGTAGCTGCCGCGACGGGGCTGACGGAGAAAGAGATCATCGCGGCGAAGGAGAATTTCAACATTCGGACAGACAATCGGCCGAAGCGATCAGAGGATGCACCGCTTTGGGTTATGCCTTATCCTGGAGGGCGCCATCCACGAATCGGCTTCTTAGATGGCGCGATTGACCCGCAGAGAGAAACAAAGTTCAGTGTGTTCACTCCCTGGGACACGAAAAGCTATGTCGTTGTGGATGTGCCGGAGGCTATCTGGTCAAATTTAGGTCTGACATACCTTGCTCACACACATATCGACACGATTTGGACAAAACAGGGAATTGAGCTGCCAAAGCTGGAATGGAACCGTCACGCAGATGGGACACTTGATATCGAAAGAAAACTGCCGAATGGCATCGCCTTCGGTGTAAAGGTAAAGCCCACAAAAGAGGCTGTGCTTATGGAATTATGGCTGAAAAACGGTACAGACCAAAATCTCAGCGATTTGCGAGTGCAGAACTGCGTTATGACGAAGATGGCAGCGGGATTTGAGCAGCAGATAAACGACAACAAAGTACTCACGAATCCCTACGTAGCCTGCCGCAGTAATGATGGCAAGAGATGGATTATAACCGCGTGGGAAAACTGCAATCATCCGTGGGGAAATGACAAGTGCCCGTGCTTTCATTCGGACCCGAAGTTTCCCGATTTAGAGCCGGGGCAGATGCACCGGCTGCACGGCTGGCTATCGTTTTACGAGGGAACGGACATCAAGGCAGAGTTCAACCGAATCAAAGCAACCGGCTGGC
>JBARPZ010000213.1:0-8993 GCA_049643445.1 Sedimentisphaerales bacterium | reverse complement strand
CTTGCCGCACCTGATTCTTTTGCTTTATCTACCAGTTGGTCCAAATTATCTTTCATACCACGGATTCCTTATGTACAATTTCACCGTTTATAAATCATCTCAATTATACCACATATACGCTGGAATTCCCTCGCTGTTGGCAGAAATACTTTTTTTGGTATAGTGACTTTGATAACCAACAATGAACATCACTTGTGAGCTGATATTCAAGTACATGAGCACGGTGGCGGAAAAAGTCTTTTACAGCGAAGTCCTTATTTACTATGATTTCGATAGCATAATTTGTAATGGAATAGACTTTTAATTATCTAAATCGGATGACGTCTTTGAAATATTGGAGCTATTGAAAAGTAGTCGCTGGTTTCAGGACAAAGCTGAACAATGCCCATCGCAATACTTGCTATATTGGCTCTTGGATTGGTTCCGGCCTTCTTCATCGGCAAACGTGTATTCCGCCATGCAAAGCGCAAACGGTTATTCGCTGCACCCTTCCCGGAAGAGTGGGAGCAAATTGTGTGCAGGAATGTGCCCCTTTACAACTGTTTACCTGATTCGTTAAAAGAGCAGTTTCACGGTCTTGTAAGTGTCTTCATAGGCGAAGCTGATTTTGAGGGTTGTGGCGGCCTGGAGATAACTGATGAGATTAGAGTTACAATCGCAGCTCAGGCGAGTATGCTGTTGTTGAACCGAAAAGCTATCTACTTCCGCAAACTTCGCACTATCCTGGTATATCCTCATACTTATGTGGCCAGGACAGTATCTTCAAACGGCACAATTACAACCGACGGGCAGAGTGTTCGTCTCGGAGAATCTTGGCAAAATGGACCAGTCGTTCTTGCCTGGGACAGCGTGAAAGGTGGAACGTTGAATATTACCGATGCCCGAAATGTCGTACTTCATGAGTTCGCTCATCAGTTAGACCAGGAAGATGGAGCCGCTGATGGAGCTCCGATTTTGGAGCGCCGGTCCAGATATACAACATGGGCTCGTGTGCTGAGTAAGGAATATGAGGGTTTGCAAAAGAAAAAGAGAAAACACAGGAGGTCGGTATTAAATAAATACGGAGCAACGAATCCTGCCGAGTTCTTTGCCGTAGCTACGGAGACCTTTTTTGAGAAATCCAAACAGATGGTGAAGAAACATCCCGAACTTTATGATGAGCTGAGAAACTACTACAATTTGGATCCTGCAAAGTGGGTGTAAGCTTAATGAACTATAGAGTCCTAAAAGCAACCTGTTATCGGCTGAATATCAGGGTCAATAAACTAAAAAACGCCGGCCTTCTCGGCCTCATTTGGCGAGATACGTTTCTGAGTTTACCCTGAGCGCACTCGAAGGGCTTCACGAGATACGAGAGCAATCCGTGGTTACTTTTGAATTTTGAGCTTGGGTTTTACATTTTCCACTTCAAACTTTAAACTTCCTTTGTCGGTACTGTCCGCCATTGCTCTAATCCGCTGATTCTCCAATTCGCCAAGTTTTCCTTGCCTTTCTCTCCAATCCCATCCATAATATCAACGGGGGGAGATACGAAAGATTGTATGGTGGGCTTTAGCCCGCCAATCCCGGTTGGAGAACGCCAATGAAGATTGTAGGGGGCACACGACGTCAGTTCCTTAAGACGATGGCCGCAGGCGCAGCGATTCTCGGATTACCGCGACAATCACTGACCCAGGCGTCCTCTGAACCAAATCCTGTCACCCGTCCCAACATCCTTTGGATAAGTTGTGAAGATATCAGCCCCGACCTCGGCTGTTACGGTGATGACTACGCCGTGACACCAAACATCGACCGACTCGCCGCGCAGGGGTGCCGATACACAAATGCCTTTGTCCCCTTCCCTGTCTGTGCCCCCACACGTTCCTCTGTTATCACCGGAATGTACCCCGGCACACTCGGCTCGATGCACATGCGAACCTCTCTGCAGGGTTACGAATGTGTACCGCCTGCTTACGTACGCTGTTTCCCCGAGTACCTCCGCATCGCCGGTTACTATTGCTCAAATCACACAAAGACCGATTACCAGTTTGGCCTGCCCTTCACCACCTGGGACGCCAAACGTGGAAGCTGGCGCAACAAAGACCGCCCCGAAGACGCTCCTTTTTTCTCCGTCATTAACCTCGCCGTTACGCATGAAAGCAAATGCTGGAACATCGAAAAAACTGTCCACGATCCCGCAAAGGTCAAAGTCCCGCCGTACTATCCCGATACCCACGTCGTCCGGCGCAACCTCGCAAAGTACTACGACAACATCACTACTATGGATAAACAGCTCGGCGATATCCTCCAAAAACTCGAAGCTGACGGCCTCGCTGACAATACCGTCGTTTTCTTTTGGAGTGACCACGGCCGAGGACTGCCCCGATGCAAACGTTGGCCATACGATTCCGGCCTCCGCGTACCACTCATCATCCGCTCACCCGGAAAAATCACACCCTCCAGCGTCAGCGATGAGCTTGTAAACCTCGTTGACCTTGCCCCAACTGTTCTGAGCCTCGCAGGTCTTCATGTCCCCTCGACAATGCAGGGCAGGATAATACTTGGCAACAGGAAAGCCCCACCGCCGAAATACGTTTTCGGTGGACGCAACCGCATGGACGCCACAAGCCACGATTTCATCCGAACCTGTCGCGACAAGCGCTACCGCTACATCCGAAATTTCACCCCGCACATACCATACGCCCAGACTATCCCTTACATGGAGAAAATGCCCATCATGCAGCAATGGCGCAAACTTAACTCCGAGGGAAAACTCACCGGCCCGCAAAAACTCTTCTTCGAACATCCCAAGCCCGACGAGGAGCTATACGATATCGAAAACGACCCCCATGAAGTCAACAACCTCGCAATCTCACCCGGCCATCAACACATCCTGAAAAAAATGAAAACCGCATTGGAAGCATGGATGAAAGAAACTTCCGACTTGGGAGCAATCCCCGAAGATAAGTTAATTGAAAGAATGTGGCCGGGCCGCAAGCAGCCCACAACAGCCACCCCCATCATCGAAACCAGCCCCGCCCCAAACGGCAAAGTTTTGGTAAAACTGACCTGCCAAACCAAAGGCGCATCAATCGGATACCACATCGGCAGCCGGAAACGCTGGCTCGTCTACGCAAAACCGTTTAAACTCAATGCCGGAACCGAAGTGACCGCTAAAGCAATCCGTATTGGTTACAAACCAAGCCTCGAAATCAAAAAGACCTTACCTTAACACACAACCCACCAGCCTGCCCCCGAATGTCGTAGCCTGTGCTCGCGAAGGCGGGTATCGGGAATCCAGTCATCCACCCATCTACGTATAAACGCATCCACTCCTCCACGCATTTACACATTTCCTCTATTGCCTTGTGTCCTATTTGACCAAGTGTCCAATTTGGAAAAAACGCCTTTAACAGCATTAATAGCCGCCTTTTTCACACCGACTTGACTTTTCGCCCCCATCACATATATATAAGTAGTCAGATGTAATGTAGTAATTGGAGCGATGAAATAACCAAACTGACCGATTTTGAACCAAGCAAGGCGGAAAGTATTGCCTTAGTGGAATAAAAACAATAGCATCTTTTGTCATTCTGGAGCGGCAGGTGCACTTAGAACTGGGCGTGGTCGAAGGGGAAGTACCTATATTTTGCGAGCGTATTCATAACTGCTCGGGCCATAAACCCACATTAACCGGTTGGTTCGCTTAATAAGATTCAATATCGAACAACCGCCCATAGCGGTATAAATTTCGTATGGCAGGAATATTCGACCAGACAATTGTCAATCAGGTTCAGCAGGCAAACGACATCGTTGACCTCATAAGCGAGCACGTGAGCCTGAAGAAAAAAGGCAGGGAGATGGTTGGCCTCTGTCCTTTCCACGATGACCATCGCCCAAGCATGTGCGTAAACCCCGCAAAGCAGATATTCAAATGTTTTGCATGCGGTGCCGGAGGCAGCATCTTCACCTTTGTCCAGATGCGCGAGAACCTCACCTTCCCCCAGACCCTCAGGAGACTCGCCGACCGCGCAGGCATAAAGCTAAAAGAAACCAAAACTAAAGACTCAAAACCAAGAACTGATGATATCGACCCTAACGAGATCGCAAGAGTAAACGCCTGGGCCGCAAAATACTTCCAGAAGAACCTCCACGACGCCACCAAAGGCAAAAACGCCCGCGACTACATCGCAGAAAGAAAAATAACCACCGAAAGCATCAAAAACTGGCTGATCGGCCTCGCCATAGCTCAAAATGATTTACTCAGGGCGGCAAAAGCCAAAAACATCCCCACCAAATTGCTTCAGCACGCAGGCCTCGTTGTCTCACAGTCCGGCACCGGCTTCGCCGATAAATTTGTAAATCGCCTGATGTTTCCCATTGCGGATGTGACAGGCAGGGTAATCGGCTTCGGCGGCCGGACCCTTGAAGATGCCCCCGCCAAATACATAAATTCGCCGGCTACAGCTCTGTTTGACAAAAGCAACGCCCTTTACGGACTCAACCATGCCCGCCACCAGATTGCCTCGACAGGCGTAGCCGTTGTTGCCGAAGGTTATACTGACTGCATAATGGCACACCAGTGCGAATGCAGCAACGTTGTCGCGTCCCTGGGAACAAGTTTTACCACCGGCCAGGCAAGAATCTTGCGCCGGTATGCGAAAAAGGTAGTTTTAGTTTTTGACAGCGACACCGCAGGTATCGAAGCTGCCAACAGGGCACTCGAGGTCTGCGTCTCGCAGCGCCTGGATATTAAGCTTGCCTCCGTGCCACAGGGAAAAGACCCGTGTGATTTTCTACTCAACGCCGGAAAGCAGCGATTTGAGCAATTGGTGGATGAGGCTGTCGACGTCTTCAAGTTCAAATGGAACCGGCTGATAGAAAGTTTCGATAGTGGCGATACACTCATCGACCACAAGGCGGCCATCGAGGAGTTTTTGCAGGCAATAGCGACCGCGGTCTGGGCCGGCAAAGTCCCCGCTATTGACAGAGGCTTGATAGTTAATCGCCTCTCGAAGATTATCGGCACAGGCACCAAAGAGATAAACGCCGAGCTGGCCAAAAGAATCTCAAGAGTGGCAAGGACTGCAAGTTACTCCGATACCACTGCTGCGCAAAACGGCAAAACGCAGCCCCGCCCGCCAGAGATGGACCTCGGCCTTTTCGCAACAGCTCAACGAGAGGTCCTGGAAGTATTGTTAAACGAGCCGAAGCTATTTGACATTGTAAAAAAACAGATTACACCAGAGGCCTTCGATGTACCGCTATTGAGGTCAATTGCAGTTATTGTCTTTGATACCCTGAGCAATGTGACCAATCCTTCGCTGAAGGAAATTTTGGCCAAAGCCGAATCCGTAGAAGCAGGCAGCCTTATCGTGGAGCTGGCCCACGTTGGAGAGGAAAAAGCTAATTTCCACTCCCGCTTGGCCGATGCCCTAAATGTAATGCAGCGCCTGCAGAAACAGAAAAAAAAGAGCGAAATAAAAGCTGCGGATGACCAGACCAGGTTCCTCCGGTGTTTCTCTGAAAATACGGTAAAAGAAAATCCGCACAACGTGGGAATGACGTAGCAAAATGGATAATTGTTATTGGCTATTTAAAGGCAAAAAGTAATCGACCGCAGCGAACTACAAGTAGGAATTTATAGTAAATAGTTAATAGAGTGTAATAAATTGAAAATAGTCACTGGGGATGCTAATTGTGGCAAAAAAAGCAATAAAGGCTGACAAAACGAATGCCGCCGGCAAAGCTTCTGATGGTGGTAGCTCCTCAAAGGCCGCCAAAATCAAAGACACAGAGCAGCACATAAAAACGCTTATTGAAAAAGGCGGGAAAAAAGGATTTCTCACGTATGAGGAGATGAACAAAGGGCTGCCTGAAGATGACGTTAGCCCCGCTCACCTCGATGGTCTGCTTGCGACCCTCGATGAAATGGGTATCGACCTGCTTGAAGAAGCTGATGTCCAGAAGCAGCAAGAAGAGGAATTTGAAGAAACTGAAGTGCAGGAAAAAGCTGGAAGAGAAGACCAGGTCGCAGTCGACAAACTGCTCGAAAAACAGCTCCTCGAGCCGGAAACTACGAGAAGAATCGACGATCCTATTCGGATGTATCTGACGCAGATGGGCCAGATTCCTCTGCTGAATAGAAAAGAGGAAATCACGCTCGCTCGAAAGATCGAAATGGCCAGAATGGACTTCAGAAGGAAATTGCTGCAGTGCGATTATTGTGCACGAAACGCTCTCGATTTACTACAACAGGTACACCAGGGAATACTGTCGTTTGACCGGACAATTAGAACTTCGCCGGCCGAGAACCTGGCCAAAAGTACAATAAAGAAACGGCTGCTGGTGAACTGCAGGACCGTAAATAAACTGCTCAAAATGCACGAGGGCCTGTTTAAGAAGGCTGTCGAATCAAAAGATGGCAAGCCCGACAAGGCCGCACTAAAGCGAATACGCAGAAACAGACGAAAAATCGCAACACTGCTCGAAGAGCTTAGCCTTCGAACAAGCAGAATCCAGCCGATGAGAAATAAGCTTCACAGTATCAGCCAGAAGATGCACCAGCTTCAGCGGATTGTCGACGCCGGCCCCAATCCGGATTACACCAGTGAAGATATTGAGGCAGTTAAAGAGGAATTGGCTGGTCTGCAGGAATTGGTGAACGAGACTCCCAAGCTGCTCAATAAACGATTGCGTATGATGGACAGAGTCTTTATTCAGTATGAACAAGCCAAACGGTTCCTCTCAAGCGCAAATCTTAGACTGGTCGTTTCAATTGCCAAGAAATACCGCTACCGCGGCCTGAGCTTTCTTGATATTATCCAGGAGGGCAATACCGGCTTGATGAGGGCGGTGGACAAATATGAGTACCGTCGGGGATATAAATTCAGCACCTATGCGACGTGGTGGATTCGTCAGGCCATTACGCGTGCGATTGCCGACCACGCTCGAACGATTCGCATTCCCGTCCATATGATAGAGACGATGAGCCGACTTCGGGCCGCCAGCAAAATTCTGCATCAGAGGCTGGGCAGAGAGGCTACCATCGAAGAGATCGCCCAGGAAGCTGAGATGAGCGTGGAGGAGACGCGCAGGGTACTAAAGATATCCAAGCATCCGGTCAGTCTTGACAGGCCTATCGGCGAAAGTGATGACAGCTACTTCGGTGATTTTATTGAAGATGACGACGTTGCTTCACCCGTGGCCTCCGCTACTCAGGAAATGCTCAAGGAGAGAATTGATATTATCCTGAAAACGCTTTCATATCGCGAACGCGAGATTATCAAGCTGAGATACGGAATCGGGGACGGCTATACCTATACACTCGAAGAGGTAGGCAGAATCTTTAAGGTCACACGTGAACGCGTCCGACAGGTTGAGGCAAAAGCGATAAGAAAACTGCAGCATCCGGTGCGCTCCCGAAAGCTCGAAGGATTCCTCGACCATAAGACGGTGGCCACGTAGTTAGTCGATAGTCGTTAGTATTTAGCCGGTTGTGACCGGTGGACCCGGTGTTAATTTTAATTAATTGGTTAATTATTCCTGGGGAGAGCCGTTGAACGATTTTGGCGTTCGGCGGAATGCGGTTAACCGGGAAACAGGGCTTCAGACTCAAAGGGGTCGGGAGCCCAAACCTTTTGGGGTACTCGATCCTCGATCCTCGATACGAATTAGAGGATTAGTGATTTAGAGATTAGGGGGTGGGGGGTAAATTTTTTTTCCCTTTCCCCTTCTTTTGTGTTATTGTCTGCACATAATGGCGTGTTACATCTTTGAGCGGATTCTTTCATTGATTCGCCTAAGGTAAGAGATAATATGGTCAGGTACCACTATGTGCATGTTCTGTTTTCACAGGCATGTAGGGTGGGGCTTGCCCCACCGTTCTTATTCTATAACGCTCACGTATGCACGCAAAAAGTCATTAACCGCCTCGAACAGAACAATAGTGGACTGGTTCACGAAACGAAACGCCAACACCGGAGAGTAAACGAGGCAACACAATGAGAGGATTTGCTTTTGTTCTGATGCTTGGGCTTGCATTCTCCTTGCACGCCGCACAAGAAAAGGGTGTTTCCAAAGTCGAGACGACTTTTAAGCGATACCTTGAGACCCCCCATCCAAAGGGGCCATCGAAGACCGATGCCTACGATCCCGTGGGGTCTGCGAAAATGAACCGGGCCAGACAGGCGAGACTATCGATTCTGGCGGAACTGAAAGCATTTCCGAAGGAGGCCGTGTTCGCTGCCAGGCGGGTCTTGTTCGAGCAGGCCGGCCCGGCTGAAGAATCTTCCAGAAGCGAGAAAGCTTGAATTTTCAGGAGCGAGTTGCTATTCTATCTGACATCGGGCTTGGCAACGCAGTTGAGCAGCGTTGAATGGAATGCCTGAGAATACTGAAGGATGAGACGTGAAAGTAGCTATCGTCTATAATCGTGATTTGCGGAATGTCATTAACCTGCTTGGTATCCCCAATCGAGAGATCATCGGGAAAAAGACCATAGAGCGTATTGCCAATGCCCTGCGCGCCGGCAGGCATCAAGTAAAAGCTTTTGAAGGCGATAAGGACCTGATTGACCATTTAGAGGAATTTATGCCCAGGGTTATTAAAGGCGAACTGCCGGGTCTGGTCTTTAATGTCTCTTACGGCATTCAGGGTCAAGCACGTTACGCTCATATACCGAGTATCCTGGAAATGGTGGGGATTCCCTATGTGGGGTCCGGCCCCTTGGCTCATGGCCTTGCTTTGGACAAAGTCGTTGCTAAAATGATGTTTCACCAACACGGCATACCCACACCTGACTTTGCGGCCATGGATTCATGGGAGGGTGAATTGCCAGACTTGAAATTCCCTTTAATTGTCAAGCCTAAAAATGAAGCTGTATCATTTGGAATTCAAATTGTTCGTAATCAAAATGAATTGCGAAAAGGAATTAAAGCTGTTATCGATGAATTCAAGCAACCGGCGTTGGTTGAGGAATATATCGAAGGTAAAGAAATCAATGTCGGCCTTAT
>JBARPZ010000212.1:0-1900 GCA_049643445.1 Sedimentisphaerales bacterium | reverse complement strand
GAGTACACTGATTTGTGGCGCATCACCTGTCACGAACCCGGCGGCAAACACTCGTTCAATACATCATGCGAGATGGTTGAGGCGCTTGAGAAAGCGAAAAAGCAGGGCAAGGCACGTTTCATCGGTTTCTCATCTCACGACCGACGCTGGATCAAGTTCATGATTGAATACTTTCCTCAAATTGAAGTCGTTCTCTTTCCTTACACGGCTAAGAGTAAGGTCGCGCCGGAAGACAGCCTTTTTCCAGCACTCAAGAAATGTGATATAGGGGCATTTGGCATCAAGCCCTTTGCGAGCAACTCGCTGTTTAAGGGCAGCAGCGCGCCGGATGATCCTAATTCTGAAGATGACGACCGCCGAGCAAGGCTGGCAATCCGATACATTCTTTGCAACCCGGCCATCACGGCACCGATACCGGGACTTATAAGTCCGCACCAAGTAGACAATATGGCCAAAGCTGTGAAGGAACATCGACAACTGGATGCTGCCGAGGCCCAGGAGCTTGAGAAAAGTATGGACGAGGCGTGGGCCAACCTGCCGGCAAACTACCAGTGGCTTAAGAACTGGGAGTACGTGTAAGAACAAGCGAAAGCTGAGAAGCTTACAGGATAATATAAAGGCGAATACAGACCGGACAAACTCTATATGAAAGGGATTTTGGTGAGCAAGTTTAGGAATTGTTTATGGATGCTCGTGCTGGCAACAATAGTTATCGCAATAGTAGCCTGTGAACAGCAAGTCAAAGAAGAGAAACCGCTACTGTTTGAAGAACAACCTCTATTACTTGAAGAACCACCGCTATTGCTTGAGCAGGAGCAAACGGGACCGATGGCGGACAACAGCCGTTGCCACGTCTGCCATATAAACTACGACGAGGAGGTTTTGGCCGTAACGCACGCACGGGCCAACATCAATTGCGAGAAGTGCCACGGCAGCTCCGATGCGCATTGCGGTGACGAAGATAACATTACGCCGCCTGATATTATGTATCCTGCGGAGAAGATCAGGCCGTTTTGTATGGGATGTCATCCTAAGGAAAAGATTGATATCGCAGTACATAAAAGCGTCATGGCCAAACCTGACGCAAAAGAAGCTATCTGCACGAATTGCCATGGAGAGCACCGTCTGGGCTATCGAACACGTAAATGGGATAAGACAACCGGCAAGCTGATACAGGATGATAAAGTGCGTATGCTGAACTGAGACACGTTCGAGCAGCAACAGAATGACTATTATAGTCTGCACTTTCTCTGGGCAGAGTTATCCAAAACATAAAAGGCCGGGCGAATCCAAGGTTATTTGCTGAAGATCCTGCTTTCTGTTCGTGCAATTAGCCTTTTTATATTTTCTCTATGCCGAATAATAACCATCAGCGGTATTGCTGTTGCCGCGATAAGTAACGGCCACAGATTAGCAAAATCCCAGCCTGGTGTCAGCACTATCGCCAAAACCAATATGAGAGGAAAAGCAATGGATGCGGTAATCGAAGCCAGGGAAACATACCGAGATACCAGAACGACGAGGATCCAGATTACAAAAACAAGTGAGGCGCAAATTGTATAATAAGGCCAGAGGCCAAGGGCTACGCCGAGGCTGGTTGCAACGCCTTTACCGCCTTTGAATTTCAGGTATATGGGGAAGATATGGCCACAAATAGAGGCACAACCTACTAAAAGCCATAAAGTAAGCAAGCTGGGAGTTGGATTGGGCACTTCTATAAGGGCTCTGACTACCAACATTGGGGCCAGGCCTTTAAGCACATCAAGCACGAAACAAAAATAGGCCCATCTTCTACCCAGAGCACGTGCAACATTGGTTGCACCGATATTGCCTGAGCCAATTGAGCGCAGATTCTTGCCGTGGGCTCCGGCAATGATAACTCCAAAGGGTACCGAGCCGA
>JBARPZ010000211.1:0-14973 GCA_049643445.1 Sedimentisphaerales bacterium | reverse complement strand
TGCCGAATTTACAGCTCCGGACTTTGATGGATATGGACTTTGTTGTCATTTGCCAACTCGTCCAGCCAGAACTGCCTCATATCCGGTTTCTGTTCGTCAGGTCACGGCTTTGCTACACGCTTCCTTAGAACCCTGCCTCACGGCAACGCTCTTGCGCTTTGCTAACACTTCACCTCCATCAGGTTGTGTAGAGGACTTACACCTCCAAGTTGCAGAACATGCTCGGCACACAAATAAAAAGGCCGTCAATGCATAAGCACTGACGGCCTTGCCAACTAAACAAACTAAGTGCTATTTTTTCTTCTTTTTAGCTTTCTTCTTAGCTGGTTTCTTCTTGGCTGTTTTCTTTTTCTTTGCCATTTTAAGACCTCCATGTAATAAAAATTAATTAATAAGCGGATCTGATTCCATCAACTCCGCTTCCGATCAGTTAAATTTTCTCATTATCCTCGGATTACACAATCACTTTCAAACACCAGCTTTACATCCCATCGGATATTTACAGGGACTCAGCAAAAAGCTGGCTAACATATTTACGTTCGGCTCAGCGCTATTGAAAAATGGGATGTCGGTAAATTCAGATAGTTCCCGTAATAGCAGCGGAGAGCTTGAGCATACTCCTGACAGAGCATCTGGCTCAAGGCCAAATCTCGTTAAAATACCTAACCCGCCAATTGCCCCAAAGGCATCACTGGCACAAAAAATCAATTTATGAATCCTTGAGATCACTTCTGGTGATTTCAGCAATATAGATGTTTCCCGTTGGATAACTCCATCAGCAAGCTCGACTACCCAGAAATTCTTCGGATTGTTCGCGTATTTCAAGTCAAGCTGATTAAAAATGCTGAGAAGCTCGTCCTTTACCAAAAGGTACGTCGAGGGATACCCCAGATACGAAAAATCAGAGTAAGGGCTTGCCCCTGAATCATTCATAAGAAGGATGTCCTTCAGGCTGGCCGTTCCGGTTACCTTGGATGCTCGGACTTTATATCCGGCAGTGGACAATGCCCGGCAGCATGCTGCCGCTGCCAAACTCTTACCCGAGTTCATCGAAGTGCCGCAAACCAGTATCATTTTTGCCCTCGGCTGCTTCTTCAATATCGTCCGAGGCTTGATAAGAGGAAAATCCCGGGTGTTAAGGACATGACCCGATTCATCACATACATATCCTAAAACCTTTATTTTTGTTGGATCTTTGATCATCGAGTTCTTAGTCTTGACGATACCGACAATTCCCGAACGGGCAATTAGATCAACATCCTCTATCATTTCATCCGGAACTAAGCCCTCATAATAATCCGGAGCGTACCTGTTACCAAATACGAAAATTGCCTTTGTGCCATGGTGAATCATATGTATTCGGCCGGACACATTTTCCAAAGATACATGCTGACCAATTCGAGTCACTGTGCCAAAAACAACGTCTCCTGCCACAGGTGTCTTACCCATATACTCATAATATCTGGCTTGACGGGGCTTAATAGCAAGAGCGGAACTCGGTGTTATGAATCCTTTTCTGATACTTTTCATCGTCCTAATCGCCTTTTCCAAAAGTCTCTATCTCATCACCCTCGTCATCAATCCCGGATGCATAATCATATTTGTTAAAAAGGTCTTCTTTCTTCACCGCACCTTTCTCTAAAAGGCCCGCACACCCAACACAGAACCTGGCCCATGGAATGGCTTCCAGTCGCTGCTTCGGGATCGGATCCCCACCAACTTCGCAAATACCATAAGTACCTTCCTCAATACGGTTAAGAGCATGATCTATCTCAGCTATTACTTTTCTTTCACTTTCCATAAGCTCTAAAGAAAGAAACTGCTCATAATTATCTGTCCCCAAATCAGCCATGTGAATCGGTAAGCTGGATAAATCACTTCTTTGTTTCCGTAATGTTTCATCTTCCAGGGAGATCACGTTGCCCAGTATTTCGCTTCGCTTTGACAACAGCAGGGCCTCAAATTCTCTAATCTCCGATGATGTTAGTTTAGTTGTGATTTTTCGCTCTTCACCCATAGTAACTCCATCGAGTGTGGATTTTTTCAAAAAACTCATTCAACAATGTTCTCCGGCTTTATTAAGCTGGGTTCATCGATCAAGAAAAGTACATAAACTATTTACAAAAGTCCGTCTCAGTGGTTGAATGCTTGACTCAATTTCCTTCGATGTCATCCCGATCATGGCAAATGAGAAGAATCCAAACACAAATCCCGCGACGGCACAAGCTAGACGCCGTATTTTTATGGGGGCTATCCTCGGCGAAAGATAAGACGAAACCTGTTTTTCAATCTCCTTTAAGTATTTTAAATAAGGCTCTTCAAGCTCATCAAGAGTATCTGATTCGAGCCTCAGTAATAACTTACCCTGGAAAAGCAAAAGAAACTCTTCACGGGCTTCAACAGAAAATCGATAATGAGCATTCAAAAGATGCTCCAGCATCTCTTCCAGTGTCTTGGGTGCCGACTCGTAAGATCTAATTGCCTCAATCAAATGGGTCACAGCATCTTCCACGAGAGTCAGAACAACTTCCTCCTTATCTGCAAAATACTGGTACAGTGTCCCCTTGCCGACGTCCGCCTTGTCCGTAATTTCTTCAACCGTTGCGGCGTCCACACTCTTCTCCGCAAAGACATCAAGAGCAGCCTTCTTCAACTTCCTGCGGGTCCTTCTGGCCCTTTTTTGCATTCGTGTTCCTTCAGTTTTTGAGCTATTTTCAACCATATATTGACTATTTCGTCAAAACTGACCAAATAGTCAATAAAAAATTTGACTTTTCTAAAAAAATCATTATTTTTATTGAGCCAACAAGGTAAGTTAAAGTTAGCATCTTTTTGAAAAATGAATTTCGTTAATAACAGGATGATTGGCAAAATCCAAAAGCTGGGATTACAAATCAATGAACTTGGCTGCTAATAGAACGTAACGATGTGACAGTGGAATTGGCTGATTCACGAATGACACAAACTTGAGTTAGGAGTTTTAAATGAGTCGTCTTGTTCCAACTAAAGTGTTCCTGACAAAGGGCGTCGGGCGACACAGGTACCAACTGAAATCTTTCGAAGAAGCCCTGCGGCAGGCAGGCGTCGCCCACCAAAACCTGGTCCAGGTTTCATCTATTCTACCACCCAAATGTAAGGTCATCAGTCGCGAGAAGGGATTGGCAAAGCTCGTCCCCGGAGAGATATGCCACTGTGTCCTTGCAAAGGCTGACACCGATGAACACTGCAGACTGATCGCCTCCTCAGTAGGAATCGCCATTCCAAAGGATCCTAACATGTGGGGATATCTTAGTGAAGTGCATGGCTTTGGAATGAACTCCAGGGAGGCCGAAGATATGTCCGAAGACCTCGCGGCTGAAATGCTTGGTACAACTTTGGGTATCGAGCTCGACCCGGATCAAGCCTGGTCCGAGAAGGAGCACGCTTATAAGGCCAGTGGTTTGATAATTAGAACCTCCAACATAACGCAGACCGCTCGGGGAAGCAAGGGACTCTGGACAACAACCGTGGCAATGGCCGTGTTTTTGTTTGAATGATACTCTTCATGAGAGATACCTGAGATGAACCAGGCCTTAAATTTCGGATACCTGCCCGAAGAATATTCAAATCCGGATAAGTCTTCGATTGTCATCATCCCTGTTCCCTATGATGGAACAAGCACCTGGATAAAAGGGGCTGACAAAGGCCCCGACGCCATCATCGAAGCCTCTGCAAACATGGAGCTCTACGACATAGAGACAGATTCAGAAGTGTACAAAAAGGGTATCTTTACGGATAGCCCCGTCCATGACCTGTCTTTTCCTGAGGACGTCGCCGAAACACTCGAAAGTATAGTCGGGTATCACATAGAAGATGGAAAGTTTGTCGTTTTGATTGGAGGCGAACATTCCATCAGCATAGGCTCCGTCAAGGCGCACGCTCAAAATCATAAGGACCTCACCGTTCTACAGCTCGACGCCCATTCCGACCTCAGAGACGAGTACAACAACTCAAAATACAGCCATGCCTGCGTCATGGCCCGGATTGCCGAAATGTGTCCCTTCCTTCAGGTCGGAATCAGGAGTATGGATTCCTCCGAGAAAGAACGCATGGACAAAAAACGAGTCTTCCTCGCAGAAGATATTCTCAACGACAAAAACTGGATCAAAAAAATTGTCTCAAAATTATCCAAAACCACTTACATAACAATCGACCTGGACGTCTTCGATCCTTCCATAATGCCCTCAACAGGAACTCCCGAACCCGGAGGTCTGTCCTGGTATGAAGTGCTGTCCCTGCTTAAAGCCGTCTCTGAAAATACCAATATCGTCGGTTTCGATGTCGTTGAATTGTGTCCCGACAACAGAAACAAAGCGCCAAATTTCCTGGCTGCAAAGCTGATTTACAAGCTGTTAAGCTATAAATTCGGAGCTTAAAAATGGAAAAGAGCGACTTCCTCAAAGACCCCGTAAAACATATTGACATAAAGTCTTTCGACTCGACCCGGATAATAGAAGCGATGAGGGACATGTCCTTCACCGCAAGGGATACTGCCAGAGCTGCTGATATCTTCAATGCGATGATAAAAGATGAAGAGTGCACTATTATCCTATGCATAGCCGGCAGTACGAGCGCTGCAGGCTGTATGCAAGTCTACGCCGATATGGTTAAGCATAATATGGTCGATGCCATTGTCGCCACTGGCGCTGCAATTGTCGACATGGATTTCTTCGAGGCACTTGGCTTCAGGCATTACAAAGGCTCTCCCTTCGCCGATGATAAAATGCTCAGAGAACTGTACATCGACAGAATCTACGACACGTATATCGACGAAGAACAGCTCCAAATCTGCGATAACACCATCAAGGAAATAGCCGATTCGCTCACTCCCAGGCCCTACTCTTCCAGAGAGTTTATCAGACAAATGGGCAAGTATCTTGTTGACAAGGCAAAAAAAACGGATTCCCTGGTGCAGACCGCTTATGAAAATGACGTGCCCATTTTCTGTCCCGCATTTTCAGATTCCAGTGCCGGCTTCGGACTCGTAAAGCATCAGGCAGAAAACGAAGAACAGCATGTCTCCATTGATTCAGTCAAAGATTTACGCGAACTGACAGAAATCAAAATCGATTCCCCCGTGTCGGGATTATTTATTGTCGGAGGCGGTGTCCCCAAAAATTTCGCACAGGATACCGTCATCTGTGCAGAGGTGCTCGGCAAGACCGCCGACATGCACAAATACGCCGTCCAGATTACGGTCGCCGATGTCCGGGACGGTGCCTGTTCAGGCTCGACGCTTAAAGAGGCACGCTCCTGGGGAAAGGTCGACAACGACTATGAGCAGATGTTGTACGCAGAAGCAACCAGTGTCCTGCCTCTCATTGTCAGCTACGTCTATCATATGCGGAGTTGGGAAACGCGATATCAAAGACAATGGAACAAAATATTTGAATAGTTTTTTTATCAAATTGTGAGCTGAACTTAATCCAAAATCCAGCCCTGAGCCTTGAATTTCAAACTTTGATGTTTCTCTACGAACTCACCTGTCCCCCCATGCCTTAGGCGGGCATCCACTCATTCACAAGACTCAATTACAACGGCGCCGAAATCTTATCTCTCCGCCGGTTCCTCGCCCTGAACTGGAGCGGCGTCATCCCCGCAAGCTCCTTAAAAGTCCGCGAAAAATAGCTTTGATTATTATAGCCAACCTGAAAACAAATCTCCGTACAGCTCTGCTCTGTCGCCAGCAGAAGTTGTTTGGCCCGCTCGATCCGCACACTCGTCAGGTAATCTATGATAGTAATCCCCATCTGCTCTTTGAATATATGCGCAAGCCTCGAAACGCTAAGGTGCGATACCCTGGCAATATCGGCAAGCGTTATCGGCCTATCGTAGTTGGCGTCGATATAATTTATAGCTGGCCTGATTTGAGTCACCTTCTTGGCATCTTGTGAAGAATAAACCAGCTCGACAAACTCGTTCAGCGCCGTACTTATCCAAGCGCACAAATCCTGCTGGTTGTTAATATGCATCACCTTGTTGACAAAGGTCAGGTTCTTCTCAAGCATAACGTCAATATCCACTCCGCCCTCCACCGCCGACCGGCTAAGAATACTCAACAACTCCAACAATCTTGCTTTCAGGACGCCAAGGTCCCCGGGGTTATGAAACAATATCGTCCCCAGTATCGAATTCAGAATCTCCTTGGCCCCGGTCCTGTCCCCTATTTTCACTTTCCCTATCAGCTCACGTTCACTTTCAAGAGGATACCGCCATTCCGTGCCGACCTTTTTTCTCTCCTGGATAAACTCCCCTATCTGCGACTGCTGCTCCGACCTCTGTTTCCGCCACCTGATTACGCGAGGGTCGAATCCGCCAACCTCGTAAAGCAAATCAAACAAAAATTCCGCCGCCTTGTGGATTTTTCGGCCGTGGATAACAGGCAGCTTACCAATCGCAGCCACAAGTTTTTTCCCGTCCACACGAACGCCCTTCAGTCGTTTCCGGATGTCCTCGACCAGAATCTCCGTTGCCGGCTCCCAAAGGCACTTGCCCAAAAACATACCACCAAGTGCCTTGTCCTTATCCATAACAGGAACACAAACGACCACTATGCCCGCGTGACAAAGACGAATATAAGATTGACCCGTCTCTATCGCCATCTCCAGGCTGCGCTTGCTCTCTTTCTGGCATCTCCTTCGCCCCACAGCACTGCTGCGAACGATCCGGCAAAAATCCGGAGGGCAGTCGCTGCTGAATAGCCCACTTATTGCCGCCCCGTTGATGTTCGTCGTTTCCAGCCCTAATTGGAAATGTTTCCGGAAAACTCCCTCTATCCTCTCAAACTTCCCCCTCGTAAGTAGTTTTGTTAACGCTGATTTATCAGCCATATACACTATCCACCAATAGTAAACACAAATCGCAATCCACTGTCATTTTTCAGCAAGATTGTGCAATTATAACACATAGCAAGATAAGAACAATCCTTTTTTCCCATTTCCGAGAAGAATCTGTCCCGAGCGCGCCTGTCCTGAGCGTAGCCGAAGGGAGCGCAGTCGAAGGGAGCGCAGTCGAAGGGAGCGCAGTCGAAGGGAGCCTGTCGAAGGGAGCCTGTCGAAGAGAGCGAAATCGAAGTAGCCGAACGGGTTGAAGGAATCACCCATCCTTAATCGTTCTACGCGTCAATATGTCTTCGCAGCGCGTTAAAATGGGTAAGAATTTCGCGAAATTTCAATCAAAAACGCACATACCTAGCGCCCAAAAACCGAAAAAATAAAAATTTTTTATCTTCCTTTACAGCATCGAGTTACGAGAATCCGGCATCGCCAATTTCCCCCTTTTTTCGTATCAAAAGCGAACATTCGTGCAATTATAGAGGGAGCGTACAATTTGAAATGCGAGATTTGAAATCTGAAATCCTTCTTTTTCTCGGAGGGAGCCATCAGGATTTACTTCGACATCCCGGACCGGCTCATACAACCGTTCGTTCGGCTGGCAATTCTGTATCGCCGCATCCGCTTCGGCTACCCCTTCCGCCGCATCCCCCTCACTCGGGGCAAATACGCCATCGTCGACCCCGAAGATTACGAGCGATTAAACAAACACAAATGGCACGTGGTTAAGAGCAAAAACACCTTTTATGCCACCCGGAGGATTCATTTGGGTAAAAACAAGTGGAAGCATATTAAGATGCATCGCGAGATTCTCGATCCGCCCGACCATCTATACGTCGATCATATCAATCATAAAGGCTTCGACAATCGCAAAGCGAACCTCCGAACGGCCACACACAGGCAAAACAGCTACAACAGGATACACTTCAGAAAGAATCCATCCTCAAAATATAAAGGAGTGAGTTGGAAGAAACGAGCAAAGAAATGGATTGTTCGGATATCCCATAATGGTAAAAGCAAAACCATTGGCTCTTTCGACAACGAAATCGAAGCCGCAAAGGCCTACGACGAGGCGGCGAAACTCTATCATAAAGAGTTCGCCGTATTAAATTTTGATGATTGAGCACCATCCCCCACGTCATCCCGACCGGAGTCCCGCACCAATTCGGCGTAAGCCTAAGCTCAATTGGTGCGGGACGGAGCGGAGGGATCTGGCCATCGGATAGGATTAATCTTCTCGCATTTACACATCAACCAATCTACGCATCAACGCATTGTTTTGAACATTCGTATTTTTGTCATTTGAATTTGTTTAGAATTTAGGATTTAGAAATTAGGATTTTCTTTACCATGTCATTTTGCGATTTGATTTTTGATATTTAATTCTCTTTCGTGCCACAAAGATTTCGCCGTCCTCAACTTTGACCTATGTCAGCATATCTTTCAACCGCCGTGCTCTAAAATCTGTTGATATGTCCCAAATCGCCTTAATTCTCTCGATTGCACTATCAATTTTCTTAACAAGTTTTGTTGTTATCTACATGTTGACACAAGGACATGAGATTAAGAACATTATTTAACAGGACCCACCGCGTTATGGAAAAAATGGCAGAGCGCCGGTAGCAAAGTCAAAAGGTACGGGCACGTGGAGATGAGTTATTTGAAGAACAATTCAATAACTGTTGTACCGGATTTCCCCAAATTCGATTGTGTGTTTCATTCCCTTGACCTCCTGTTTGCCCAAGACCTGGAAAAGTGTGGCGAAGAGTTTGGCTTTACTATCACAAGGGTTTTTAGCCAGTTCAGACTTTACACCCAAATAAACTTCACCGCCATAATTTTCCCGCACCATTTCCAAGAATTTGGCAACTTTTTCAGAATTAAGCATTTTCTTTCCTCACTTCAACGGTCAGGTGCCGGTTTTTCGGATTTCTGTTTACTTTGGGCATCGAGACCAATTATATCAAATTCGCCTTTGTGTTGCAAGCCCTTATATGGGCTAACTTTTTTTGGTGGATCTTCAACTAGCTTGTTAAGAAAAGTTACAGACTCTTCCAAGTATTCTTTATCTTTGCAAGCTTCTAGTTCTATGGCAATTCCACCCGAAAAGCCTGGAAAGCTTTTCTCTCTGAGTTCCTTCGAAATGAAGCCTAATAAATCTACCCACTCTTTGAAATATGTAAAGTCATGAATCCTGCCGATAGCAACATCGGAAAAATGCCCTTTTCCATGATCTGCAATATGACAATGAACAATCCTTTTTCGAACAATGTCGGACTTCCGAACCTTATCGGGTGTTATTCCAGAAATAGACCAGTGGGCAATATCTAAATTCAAGCCTACACAAGAGAAGATAGAGTCACCTTGTAATTGCTTACACAAATCCTCGAGAACCGGAAAACTGTTTACAACAAAATATGGACCAGGCTCAAGCTCTATCGCAATTTGAACGTTACCAATTTCGGCTTGTCTGATAACCAGTCGCAGATTTGCAAGAAGACTATTAATTGCTTCTTCTCGTCGTACAAGATTTGCAACATAAACTGTTTCTGTTTTTGTGTGTTTGCTTAAGGCATGGCGTTTACCTCGCCAAGTGCCCTCGAATAAACTTCCTGCAACGATTTCAACAGTGCGAGACGGGTGGCCAAATTGTTGAAGCTCTCTAGCCATCTTTATGAGGAAGGTTAGGGCAGACCGTGCCTTTTCGGCCTTTTGAGTCTGTGAAGCCAATCCCTGCAAGAAGCTGGCTATCGCTAGTATCTTGATGTCCTCGTCCACACCATTAAGACTTTGATGCAGTCGACTTGCACATCTTTTGATAGCATTATGGTGTGTACTGAACATTGCCATTCGATCCTGTGCATTAACAATTGGCCAAGGTACACCAACTTGTTTCTTTGGCTTGAGATTAAATCTTAGTCTCCCTCCACTCCGATACGTGTGAATTGGTGACAGGCGACCTAAGTTGAAGAGTTTTGCCCACATCGTATATCTGAAGAACTGTCGAAGTTTTTCTGGGACAAGAAGCCAAGACTTCAATAATTGGTTCGCATCTTTTTGCATGAAGGCATAATAGTCACAGTATCGAACATCCTTAGGCCACATGCTAAGAGAATCCTTGATACCGTCAACTGAAAAGGAAGTTATTATTGACCTTCTGAGTTTAACTTTGACGTGATCTGAGGATTCCTTTTCTTTGGTTTCTGACTTACAAGATCGTTTTGGGGCAATATGAAGAGGCCGGAAATTTTCAAATTCGTGCGCCCTCCAGGCAAAAGTGCCAAGAAGATACTTTTGCAGGATGTTATCTTCCAGAGTATCAGTATCCAGAGGCTCCTTTTCAGCATCCCATATCCAAATAGAACTAACGTTTTTGCCTTTCCAATTCGCCTGAGTGTTATATTGCAACCAGCACCAGTGGTGTCCATTTTTCGCGATTTGTTGAGACTTTTCTTCACACCAAGCTGCAAGCTTTTCTTTGTGTGCAGTGAAATCCTGAATCTTATTGAGCATAACATTCTCAGGTATATCACAAAGTCGCGTCAGCCGAAATTGTCCCGGATCATACGGAAGTGGGAAACTTGGCAGGTCGCTATCCGTAAAGCCAATTTGAAAGTACTGTGCTAGCTTGATGAGACCAGGATTAGAAGATGTCTCCGGACCTAGACGAAGCTTACTAGTAGGTTGCCAATCTCCAAGTGGAAGGCGAACTTGGGACGGAGTAACCGGCAAGAACCATGCATCGCACAACCCCTTCATATCCTCATCAATGTAACAAGAGGCATCGAAAAACTGCTCTGATACAGCCTTCATAAAGGGGAAACGTGATGTGTCATTAAATAGAAAACTGTTTTGATTATCAAGTTCCAGGCCACAGCCAACCAATATTATCGCATGATTACGCCTCCGAATTTGATAAGGGTCGGACAGATGTATACCCTTCTCTAGCTGATTTTCCTCGAATATACTCTTGTATACGATGGGACATTTCGTAGAACCAATACCAGCTTGACGGCCAGCATCAACCGTCATTATAACAGGCATATTAGAGAGCAGGTAAGAACGTAATATTCTTACAAGAGCTTCGTTTCTTTGTGAAGGGACGAGTCTTCTCTGGTTATATTCAGAGTTCGAGGAAGGATCATAATACCAAGGTGCTGGACGCTGCCATATAGCTCTGAGTCCCACCGGAGAGTTTGAGAAATAGTAAGCTATTTCTCTGTGAGTTAAACCCTGTAATTTTAGTTCAGCAGAAGTGTTTGCATTTTGCCAAGCTAGAGCGGTAATGTCGGCCACACAATAAACTCCACCAGCGAATTGACGTAACAGAGAAGTGGCGATGAAACAAACCGCTTGGGCACAAAGTCCACCAGTCAGAGGAATGTGTTTCAGGTATGGTGTTCCAAAGACTTTTTTTCCTTCGCCATTGACCTCACCGAGTTCAGCCCTAAGAATATAATAGCTAAACAGATTCTGAGGATTCAAAACGCTGTCACCGATACAAGTACACTTACGTAGAATCCATGCGGGAGAATTTTTGTATAACTTCCTTCGGGCTTTCCGAACATCAGTTTGGGAATCCGTTCTTCTAATGGCCCAATCCCTTGCTTGGTCGGATAGAATACCGATGCGTCGTGCATTAATGAAACTGTTATTCTTCTCATTAATATAAATCCGGATGGTAAATCTTGGGATTGAAACATTAAAAATCTCGGCTTCTCCTCTGGCTATGATCGACGGTGCGTAACGGAAATTTGTGTTTTGTCTGACAGGATATATCTCACTATGAAATTCTGGAAAGATAAACTCTTGGAGTTCTTTCAAGTCGAAAAGACCCTGTTTACCCAACGCTTGTAGGATATCTTTCTTGCTAGGTGCTTGACTCATGGTTTTAATATAGTGAATCGATTCGTTCTCAGTAGCATGAGTTGCATGTACTTTGTTATTTTCAAAACGAAAACCATACGTATCATCCTTTCCTAAAATATAAATATTTTTGCTTACATTTCTTAATGTTGTGCTGATCCATTCTCTAGAGTAAACGCTACCCTCGCGGATTAACTTATAAGTAATGTGGTCGCTAACTTTTTTATTCTTATTGAAATACTCTTTTTGTACGAAACGAGCAAACTACCACCTTCTTCACAAAGAGTCAATCGTGGAAACTACGGGTTTTTTGAATTTTTTTATAATATTTTTTTACCGGCCAAATAACAAGGTAACTTTCCATCTATTGAAAAAATGACTACACTAAAACTGCATTCTTAAAAAAACGCTTCCTGCTGGCTTAATCAAAGTTGTTGTCAACATTATATCCACTTACCCAAAACCAACAAGTTATTTTCCAAAAAAATACACTTTTAGCCGTTTTCTATTTTCTATCTTCTGCCCTCTGTCTTCTGTCCCCTTCCCTCCTGTCGCTGACCTTGTCACCTTCGCGTCACCAGGGACAACGCCGTTTTGCTATAAACCAGCAATTCTACGAGTTTGCATATACAACTGTCAATCGTGGTAAACATGGGTTTTTACAAATTCACCCATTTTTTTGGGTAAAAATGGGGCGTCTTCAAATTTTCCCCGGATTTTTTACTGCCCAACCAGTAAAAACCTGTCCTCGGCGAGGTTAGACATTCTCCCCTCCCTCCGCACTAAGTAATTAAGGCGAATCCTGGGCCTCAAATGTTGATTAAAAAACTCTATCCCAGCCCAAAATCCCCGGTTAATTTTGAACCTTTGTATTTCGGTAATTTGAATTTGTTTAGAATTTAGAGCTTAGTATTTAGAGTTTATGCCAGATACGCTTCTGAGTTTACCCTGAGCTAAGCCGAATGGGCGGGTATCCAGGGTTGAAAAATCCTCTAAAAAACATTTGCAAAAAGTATGTTGGACGGTATAATTGTCTTTATGAACGAAATTCGTACAATTCATCGTCACTTCGAAGGCCTTCTCGGCCTTAGCCTGCTCCTGCGCCGTCTGGCGCAATAAACTCTACAATCACAAAATCCATATAACCTTTCGTTTTTTGATAAATTCGTGGCATTTTAACGCCAATTGGGGCATAATCAGCCGCGATTAAGCAAAAATTTGAACTCGTCTCGGCGACTCGTCCGGGCAAAACCAGCCGGAGCATGAAGGCCGAGGCCGTAGCAGGAGAAAAAAGATGGCTAAAGAAAAGATAATCATTTTCGATACGACATTACGTGACGGCGAGCAGGCCGCCGGGACCCGCCTGGGCGCAAGGGAGAAAGTGGAAATCGCCCGCCAACTGGCCCGGCTGAAAGTCGACGTCATAGAAGCCGGTTTCCCCGCCTCCTCACCGGAAGATTTCGAGGCCGTCCGCCTGATTTCGCAGCAGATTGAAGGCCCCGTCATCTGCGGCCTGACCCGCGCGATAGAAAAGGACATTGAGACCTGCCAAAAAGCCCTGGCCAAAGCCAAGCGCTTCCGCATCCACACGGGAATCGGGGTCTCCGAGATCCACATCGCGGGAAAATTCGCAGATGACAAATACGGCAAGACGATGGGCCAAAAGCAGGCCACCATCATGAAGATGGCCGTCGAGGCTGTCAAACACACCGCCAAATACACCGACGACATCGAATTTTACGCCGAAGACTCCGGCCGGGCCGACCGCGCCTTTCTCTACGAGATTCTCGAGGCCGTGATTGATGCCGGGGCCACTACCGTCAACATTCCCGATACTACGGGCTATTCCATACCCGAACAGTATGGCGCCCTCATCCGGGACATACGGGCCAACGTGCCGAATATTGCCAAAGCTGTAATCAGCGTGCACTGCCATGACGATTTGGGAATGGCGGTGGCCAATTCGTTGGCCGGCGTCAAGAACGGCGCCCGACAGATAGAAGGAACCATCAACGGCGTCGGTGAACGGGCCGGCAACGCGGCCATTGAAGAGGCGGTCATGGCTATCCATACGCGGCGTGACTTCTTCGAAGAGGTGGAGACCAGCATCAACACACGCGAGTTCTATCGTACGAGTCACATGGTCGCGGATTTGCTTGGTATGCCGGTTCCGGCCAATAAGGCGATTGTGGGGCGCAATGCCTTTGCCCACAGCTCCGGGATTCACGTTGATGGATTTTTGAAGAAGCGGGAGACGTATGAGATTATGCGGCCTGAGAGTATCGGGCTGGCGGAGAGCCGGGTTGTTTTGACGGCGCGGACGGGCCGGCACGGGCTTCGACATCGGCTGAAAGAGATGGGATATACATTGAGTAAAGAAGAGATGGAGAAGACGTACGAACGCTTTCTGGCGGTTGCCGACAAAAAGAAAGAAGTTTTCGACGAGGATCTTGACGCGATCATCAGCGACGAGATTCACCTGATAGAGCAGACGTACGAGTTGCTGCACCTGCACGTTGTAATTGATACCGACACTGCGCCGAAAGCAAGTGTAAAAATGAGTTCCGCCGACAAAACAATACAGGCTGATGCCACTGGTGACGGGCCGGTCGATGCAGCTTATGAAGCCATACGGGAAGCGATCGGCCAATCGCCCAAGCTGGAAAGTTACTCGATACGAGCGGTGACCGGCGGGAAAGAGGCGCTCGGCGAAGCCACTGTGAGAATATCCGAAAATGGCCGAACGTTCATCGGCCGAGGCATCTCAACCGACATTATCGAAGCGAGTGCCCGTGCCTATATCGATGCCATCAATAGAATGGTCTCGGCACAGGAAAAAGGTGAGCATCCCAAAGAAAAACCGGAAGTGTAACCCAAGTATGGAAAATCAATAGAGCTATGAGTATGACCCCGCACAAATTGAGCTTAGGCCCGCGCTTAATTGGTACGGGGCAAGCGATACAGAAGCAATGACACGTGATTGATAGGGACAAATAGTTATGGGAATGACAATTACTGAAAAGATATTGGCGAGGGCGGCTGGGAAAGAGGCGGTTTCGGCCGGTGAGGTTATCAATGCAAAAGTTGATATTGTATTGTTTATTGATGTTACGGGGCCGCCGGCTGCTTCGATGCTGGCTGAGAAGGGAATGGACAAGGTGTTCGACAGGGAGAAAATTGTTGTAACGCCTGACCATTTTCAGCCGGCCAAGGACATTAAGAGCGCTGAGCTTCA
>JBARPZ010000210.1:0-1561 GCA_049643445.1 Sedimentisphaerales bacterium | reverse complement strand
AGGCAGATACCCATATTCGGACTGAATGTCCTGCATCATGGGTATGAGCATCCCAACTTCACCGTCATAGCGGTCAACTATCTGTTCTAAGATATTGTTGTCTTGGGCCATATTCTCTGTTACCTTATTGATCCGTAATCGAGATAAATCGGCGAGTATATTGAAGCCTGAGTCTGTTGTCAACAGTCCACTTGGTTATCGGGCAAGAGGACTGATCTTCTCGGTGGCTAAACGGTCTCGATTGTCACCTCCTTGCCTCTTTTCCGTAGTTCTTCAGCGATCTCCCGCACCACAGCCAGCTTCATACCCAGTTGTCGGGGCAGATCGGGATTTTGATGGGCCGGATTCACACTCAGGCCCAAGATGAAATGGATGTGGTCAACATCCAGGCATAGGCGGAGCAGCGCCGAGGCTGCATCTGTTTGGAATTTTACCATCTCCTGATCTGTGCCTGAATGAAGCAGCTCATTGGTCCTGGAAAGCGTCAGAATTCCCTCGGTCATCAGGTCAATACCTTCCAACCTGGCCAATGGGGGAACGTCGGGCTTCATTGTGGCAAGATCGACTTCCAACGGCTTGTCTCCCAGATAACGGGCAACAATCTTTGATGTGGTTCCCCCGCAAACCGCCAGAAATCCGGGACGTTGTGTGAATTTGGTTACGATTGCTTTATCGAGGTTCCTGTCGGCCGGGGGGCCTGTTAAGATAGAAACCATGAGCTTGTGTCGGACCTTGATAACAGCTACGCTCACATCGTCCCCGGGTTCACCGCAGTATAAGTCCCATGCTGCCTCTGCGAGCTTGTCGGCGAGCTGCTGGGCGGAAAGGTCCGGGTGGCAGTGCTCTTCCAGGAAGCGTGCGACCTGCTTGGCGCCCCATCCGAGAGGATAAAGCCCCCCTATGCCGGCGTTTAACACACCATCGGAGACAAAGACGAGCCAATCACCGACGTTGAGTTCGAATTCCAATTCACGAATGGTCTTGCCTTCAATTTTTCGTACCTCATACGGTAAAGATACGGATTTCCGCTGCCGCAATAGAATAACCGATGGTGTGTCGAACTCGACGACACGCGCACGCCCTTCGGAGAAGAACTTTCCGATTGAAAAGGTGCTATAAGCGAGCTTTCGGACCTCGCACACCGGCAGTGTCCTGCTCAATGTTTCCACTACTTCGCTTAAGGGCAGCTCATTCTCCATCAGATGCATAACGATTTGCGTAGTCAAAGTAGACAGTATATTTGCCTTGACACCACTTCCCAGTCCATCAGAAAGAGCCAGCATCACCGAATCGGCATGACGCGCAAAAGCCACGTTATCACCGCAGAGTTCTTCACCATGTTTTTGGAGCTGCTTTCCGCCCCACTCGTAAAAAAGCCTCATTAATGACCTTCTTCCTCATAGAGGGACATCAGTTTCTTCAGAAGCACTTTAGTCTCTGCCGTTGTCTCACCGAGCAGCTTGGCTATTTCCTGTGCCGTTTGCATCTGCCGGGAGATGACCTCCTGCGCCCGTTTCAGTGTCTGTGCCTTCAGGTCAAGAAAATCTTTTCTGGCCTTTTC
>JBARPZ010000209.1:0-3610 GCA_049643445.1 Sedimentisphaerales bacterium | reverse complement strand
AAATTGCCGTCCTTTCGATAATTATATTCGGCGTTTCGGTAAGGACCGCTGTTCTTGTCAATGTCAGCCTGCTTTAATTGCGAACGCATATCGTAAACGAAACCATAGCTGAAATCAATAGTTCCGCTGGTATTAGAGATGGTTTCTTCGGCGTCGCAGAGTCTGCCGAGCCCGTCGATGTTGGCCAAGTCTGACTGAGGGACATCGGATCCGCCGAAAGTATAGATCGGGACAAGATGTTGTTGCTCAGGATGACGCTTTGTAATCCAAAAAGGCCATGTTTAGAACTCAACGTCGCTCGATTTTTTCGATAATAGCATCAGCCATCTCGCTCGTTCCAACCGCGGTTGGGTCATCGCGGTCCGGCTTCATATCGTAAGTCACGTTTTTGCCCTCGGCAATCACCGCTGCGACCGCAGCCTCCAGCTTGTCCGCTTCATCCATCTTGCCCATGTGCCTGAGCATCATCACCCCGCTCAGTATCAACGCTGTTGGATTGACCTTGTTTTGCCCTTTGTATTTCGGAGCGCTGCCGTGCGTCGCCTCGAAGATGGCCCCTGTCTCACCGATGTTTGCACCGGGCGCCACGCCGAGGCCGCCCACCAAACCTGCGCACAAATCGCTGATTATATCCCCATAAAGGTTCGGCAGCACAATCACATCATAAAGCTCAGGCTTTTGAATCAATTGCATACACATATTATCAACGATGCGGTCTTCAAATTCGATATCAGGATACTGCTTCGCAACCTCGCGGCTTACATCAAGCCACAATCCATCGCTGAATTTCATAATATTGGCTTTATGGACAGATGTTACTTTTTTTCGCCCCATCTTACGGGCGTAATCAAACGCAAAACGCACTATCCGCTCCGTCGCCTTGACCGAAATAGGCTTTATACTTATGCCGGCATCGTCGCCAATTTGCCGTTTACTGTGCTTATTTATCCAGCTAATAATTTCAGCGGTGTCGTCTTTTCCCTTTTCAAATTCGATACCTGCATAAAGGTCTTCGGTATTCTCACGCACGACCACAAGGTCAATGCCGGAGTATCGGCTCCGCACGCCTTCATAACTCTTACTGGGCCTCAGGCAGGCATACAAATCCAGCGTCTGGCGAAGATGTACATTTATGCTTCTATAGCCTTTCCCGACTGGCGTAGTGATAGGTGCTTTTAACGCGACGCCGTTTTTCTTGATCGACTCGACAGTAGCATCCGGCAGGGGGGTGCCAACCCGCTCCATTACCTCTACACCAGCTTCGGCAACTTCCCACTTTATGCCCGCACCGGTAGCATCGATGCACCTGCGTGCAGCCTCTGCAATTTCCGGCCCAATTCCATCACCCGTTACTAACGTTACATCAACCATATCTTAACTCACCTGATTGCTTGTAAAACAGGTATCTTATCCTTTAATGAAACACCTGTCAACGCTGCGGTTTCTAAATTGTGTTTTGCGCAAAATGACCAAGCACTTGCAGCATCGTTTGTGAAATAGGATAATCAAACTACAATAATCCGATAAACTCTGAAAAGGAGGTCGAAATGAAGCTATACCTTGTCCAACATGCAAAAGCTGCTTCAAAGGACGTGGACCCACAGCGGTCGCTCACCGAAGAAGGCAGACGCGATATACAGAAAGTCGCCGCATTCGTCAAATCCTTGAACTTGTCCGTAGACTATTTATGGCACAGCACAAAAACACGTGCTATCCAGACGGCAGAGATTTTAGCTGAAGTAATAAAAATACATAAAGAGAAGATCGAGCGCGAAGGTCTCGCCCCAAATGATAACGTCACGGCGATAAAAGATGAGCTTATAGCTACTCAGCAGGATACAATGATTGTGAGCCACATGCCTTTCGTCAGCAAGCTCGCATCGCTGCTTTTAACCGGCCGCGAATTCGCCGACACGGTGGCCTTCAGGCAGGGCGGCATCGTGGCCTTAAACTCCTCCGAGCCGAACCAGTGGCAAATCGAGTGGATGGTAATACCGGAGCTTCTTGACTGACTTTGCAGACCCGTCAGAATAATCGAGAAATAAGACACACCTATGACTAATTCGCCAACTAATTCAGACTCTTGTAGCGAAACCGTCCAAAAGCTGTGGGATTTGATGAATCCATGCACGCTCTGCCGGCGCCAATGCAAAGTCGACCGCAGCAAGGGCAAGGCCGGCTTTTGCGGCATCGCCGATATGCCCGTCGTCAGTTCTGTAGGCCCGCACTTCGGCGAGGAATCCGTCCTCGTCGGCAGGGGGGGCTCAGGCACCATATTTTTTGCCGGATGCAACCTCGGCTGCATTTTCTGCCAGAACTCCGATATCAGCCATCAACGGCACGGCAGCAAAGTAACGATTGAAGAATTGGCTGAAGCTATGCTCGGCCTGCAAAAGCACGGCTGCTGCAATATAAATTTCGTTACCCCTACGCACGTAATCCCGGCTATTACCGCGGCAATCGAACTGGCGCGAAGGTCCGGCCTGACGCTTCCGACGGTTTACAATACAGGCGGTTACGATTCCGTCGAAACGCTGCAACTTCTCGACGGTTTCATAGATATTTACATGCCCGATATGAAATACTCAGATTCCGATGTTGCCAAAGAACTCTCCAATGCACCTGATTATCCACAAATTAACTTTGCTGCTGTTAAAGAAATGCATCGCCAGGTAGGCGACCTTAAAACAAAAAATGGCATCGCTACACGCGGCCTATTAGTCAGGCACCTGGTTTTGCCGGAGAACCTGGCCGGAAGCTTCGAGATTATTGACTTTTTAGCTGAAGAAATCGGCCTGTCCACAACCATCAACGTAATGGACCAGTATCGCCCTTGCTACAGGGCCTTCGAGCACACCAGAATAAACCGCCGACCAACCCGCGAGGAATTTCAATCCGCCCAACAATACGCCCTCCAAAAAGGACTAAACGTCCTTTTGTAATACGCGGCACAATTCGCGACCAACGCTTCACGAGATATTGAATTGCTCTTTCAGTGTTTTTGAGTTTTTGACAGCATAGGCATAGATATCGTTGTTGAAGCAGGCGAAATGCCTGGAGTAGTATTCGAACCACTTGATCTTTACAAGCCCGGAAGGATAAAACAGACACGACCAGTCCTCATAATACCATCCGGATGTGCCTATTCGAATATCACAATCCCCTTTGCCCATAAAGAGTATTATAATAGTTTACTCGAAAGTTTTTAAAAACTATAAACGTTCGGATGAGGCTTTTTTCATTTTTTGGTTGCAAAACAATTGACAATGAGTGCAGAAAGTTGTTAGTGTAGAGAATCTGAAGATAGATTTGGGAGTGTAGCTCAGTTGGTAGAGCAACGGCTTTTTAAGCCGTAGGTCCAAGGTTCGAGCCCTTGCACTCTCATTACTTCTAAATGTATGATTTATAATTACTTGTCCCGTTTCTACACTTATCCAATTTCCTAAAAGCACTGTCTTATGACATCCAACACGTACTAAATACTATAATACTCCCCAAAAACTGGGCGCATGATTAAGGTGGAGTTGTCGCCTGAGACGATAACGTATTCAGGAGACAGATTTATGAAGAACAAAAGGCGTAATCACAGTGCTCAGTTTAAGGCAAAAGT